>JAADID010000027.1 GCA_013151505.1 Chlorobiota bacterium
CCTGTTCCCGTCCACATTTCAGCCGTGTCAGGATTGACAAAGCGAATATCCGGTATCTCGTAACTATGCAATAACTCGGCAAATCCAACGCCGGTAACTTCGGCACCACCAACGGTTCCTGTAATGCTTGTTGCCCCTTCATAAAACTGAAACGGCAATTTGACCACACGGTTCGGGTCGGGTGCGGTGATTATCAGATCAATATCATTCCACACAAAATGCCATTGCTGTGCATAACAGGCAGAACTGTCTTCAACCCATGCATACTTCAACCGGGTTAACTGAAAATCACTGGTGGCGGTATCGTTTTGTTCATCAAGATAAAAGGAGGCAATTCTGTAAAGGATCGTATCCGGGATCCTGTTATCAGCAGTAAAAATATTCCAGACATTAATATCAATACCATTATCGAGTTGAACACTGAACCATTCGTATTTTTCGCCGGAAGATGGGTTAAAATCTCCGTACTGCCTGTCAATCCATCCTGTTCCTTCCACCGGTTCGGTATATCCGTCAAAAGTGATGGTTCCCGAAATATGAATTCCTGTTTGCGAATAATAATAGGTGTAACTTCCAAAACCGCCCTGGTAGAAATAACCTGAATCACCAACCATCAAAGGCCGTTTATAGGTATCCAGCGAAAGGTTTACAGCGCCGTTTGTCTGGCTTGCCGTCACATCATATTGAAAAGGGATCATTGTTCCGCCGGGATCGGTTTTGTTGACCCATGTTTCCTTAGGAGCACCAACCGGATCGCATAAAATGTGCAACGAATCCTCTGCAAGCACATCATAATAGACAGGCAGCGTTTGCGGGTAAAACACATCGTTCGTTTCGTCAGACAAATTGAAAATCCGGAATCCGTCAAACCCGGCATAGGCTTTATTAAAATACGAAAGCATAAATGTATAATACTTCCCCGTATTCTCTCCGGTCAGATGACCGGTTACATACCACCATTCAACCGACTCGGCCGGATGTACGCCTTCATCGTCGGGAAAATAAATATAAGAGCCCTGCTGGTGATATGGATAGACTTTCCAGTCCTGCGATATCAAATTGGCCGACAGAAAAAGGGCCAGACCCATGAACACGTAGATCTTATTCATAATCGTTGGCGTTTGATGCAAATATAATTTAAAAGATGTAAATATATTTTAAAATATGGAGAACATACTACCTGGCCGAAACAAGTATCAGACTGTGGTTAATGTTCCGGTAATGGTTATAAATGAGAATATTACCTACTGTTTTGTTTTCAGGATTATTCAATTTAAGAATTGAAGGAAATGTTTGTTCTTTCAGTATTTTGGCTGCAAGCCAAAGGGCAAATGCTGTCGAAGTATGATATTCACCACAAAGATGCTTGTAACATGCCAGCCCGTTATTTTTAAAAACGGTGGACATCAGATGGTAATAAAGAGGATCGAATTGTTTGTCGCCGTTAAGTCCCAGAAAAACCCAGTCAATATCATTAACAGTAATTTCCTGACGTTTAACGAATTTCCGTATTTCATTTTCCACATCAACTGTTCCTGACAAATTGGAAAAAACATGCACTGCTCTGATCCGGGCATAAGTTTCCGGTCCGGAAAAGTCCTGTAACAAAAAAAATGAACTTCCTTCCCCTGCAATGGTTCCGGCCGAATCGGATTCCAGCAGTTTCAGATTATTTATAGCCTTTGTTTTCCAGTAGCCGATCCGGTTGAAAGTAATAAATTGTCGTTCCCCGATCTCATCAACGCCTCCGACAAGTACAGATTTTAGATGTTTCTCCCCCATCAACATTAAGGCATCCATCAGGGCGCTCTCAAATGAGAATCCCCGGTGAGCATAAGTCATGTTGTAATCACTGCAACCGGTCATCATGGCGATCTGGGCGGCAATGCTACCGTGGGATGACTGAATAAAAGGTGTTGGGGATAAGAGTGTTTCATCATTTTCGTACATGGAAAAGATAAACTTTTGTGTTTCATGGTAACAGCCACATCCCGTGCCGGTAATGATGGCCCCGGGAGTTGAAACGAAAGCATCATCCAGACAGGATTTGGCAGCGCCCCAACCCAATTTCAATACACGGCTCAAACGCCTTAATTCATTAGGGGATAAAAATTTTTCATAATCGGGTTCAATACACTGAAAACGGTTAGTTGTATATTCCACGATTTCTTTAAGAAAACCTTTTTTCTCAAAGGTAGGCTGGGGCGATATGCTGGCTGTTCCGTTGATGTAGATCATGACTCGACTTTTGAAAATATCAAAGAAGTATTGTTTCCGCCGAACCCCAGTGAATTGGACATCACGTGCAGGATTTCCACATTTTTCACCAATGAAGTTTCAGGCCTGACCTGAACTTCATGCATAGGAGTCGAAAAATTCAAATTGGGGAAAACAAGATCATGCTGCAACGCCAGGATAGAAATTACCGCTTCAATTGCTCCGGAGCTCCCCAAGGTATGTCCCGTAAAAGGTTTGGTCGAACTGAACACCGGAGGCGTTTTACCGAAAAGTTTTTCAATGGCAATGGCTTCTGACAGGTCGTTATTCAACGTGCCCGTACCGTGGACGTTAAGATAACTAATATCACCGGGGTTCAGGTTGCAGCTTTCCAGTGCGTTTTTCATGGCAAGGAAAGCGCCTTTGCCGTCCGGTGACAAGGCCGTAAGGTGATGGGCATCGTTGGCATTGCCATAACCTGTGATTTCGGCAATCATTTTTCCCCTGTCAGCAACCTGTTCCGATTCAAGAACAAAAAAGGCAGCTCCTTCGCCGATGTTCAGCCCGTGTCTGTTGTCATCAAAAGGCTTGCAAGGTTCCGGGTCAACGATCATCAACGAATTAAAGCCGTTCAGCATGACTTTTGACAACGCATCCGTACCCCCCACGATGGCTCTGTCGAGCCGGCCCTGCCTGATCATCCTTGCTCCCAGCATGATGGCATTGGAAGCGGAAGAGCAAGCCGTATTGATGGTTGTCATAAAACCGTTTATCCCCAACGATTTTGCAATAATCTCCGTGCTGAAACCCCAGTCCTGTGATTCGATGTACTCATTCCGGCTGTCATTGCTTAAAAAGTCAGGCAGATATTTTTCGATAGAGGTCATGGATTCGGCCGTAGTTCCTGAAATAAGGCCCGTCTGTAATTTTTCATCATTCTCAAAATCCGAATTACGGACTGCCTGTTTTGTTGCAATCATACCCAGCAAGGTCGCCCGGCTGATACCGGGAACTTTATCAATCCCGGCCATTTGCAACAATTCTTCATCGGTATAAGGAATTTCCC
Organism: Chlorobiota bacterium; assembly: GCA_013151505.1. Lineage (GTDB taxonomy): Bacteria > Bacteroidota > Bacteroidia > Bacteroidales > F082 > JAADID01. Next base: position 3,284 of record JAADID010000027.1, read on the forward strand.
CGGCGATCAGCTTTTCTTTCAGCCGCGTATCGAGCAGACGTATTTTTCCCAGTCCTGATCTCGAAGAGACCAGGCTGTCCAGCGTCGTTTCCACATCCATTCCGATGGCAGATACGATGCCCATGCCGGTGATGAAGACTTTTGATTGCTGCATCTTTTTATCCCCAGCCCTGAAGGGCTGGGCAACTGATTCGTTTCATTACATAATAATCGCTTTCAGTTTCCCCATCCTTCAGGATGGGGTTTCAGGGACAGTGTGGAGGGCTCCGTCCTCAGATCACATCCGTCCCTTTTTTGATCAGCCAGAGTTTTCCCATGTTTTCATAAAATTTTTCCAAAGGTAACTTTGTCTTCATTACGCTATTGAAAAAGTTGTATTTATTGTAATCATGATCAATGATCTGGTCTTTTACCTGATTGTAAAATACTGTCCCGGGCATGGGTGTCAGGATGGTATATCCCGCATACGTCACCTTATGAGAGTGGGCGTATTCGGCGAGGGCTTTGAAATCATCCTCGTCATAATCATTGGGAACCACATAGTTGCCTCTCAATAAAATGTCGTTGTCGTGAAAAATATCAATGGCTTTATGGATCATTTTTGCTTCCGAGCGTTTGTTGTATTTTTTCAGCTCATCGTCCCTGAAAGATTCAAATCCTGTGATCACAACTTTTAACCCGGCTTTGGCCATCTTTTCAATCAGCCGGGGATGATTCACTGCCGTATCTGCCCGGATGTCCATGATGTATTCTTTCCTGATACCTTCTTCATTGATCCTGTCGAACAGCTTGTCCATGAAACTGATATTGACCACCGAATTGGCATCTGAAAACCTGACAATATCGTAATCAATCAGTTTCAGCTCTTTGATGACGCTTTCTACCTGTCGCTGGAAATATCTCCCGCCGTGTTCCACCCAGATGGAACAAAAAGTACACTGGTACGGGCAACCGAGCGAAGTGAACAGATAAGTCGTCGGGCCGGGGCTTTTTCCGACCACATAAGTTGACCTCCATTTTTCCAGGTGGCTGCGGTCGGGCATGAGAAAATGCTCGTCTGCCGGGTCATACACCACGGGAGATAACCCTGTTGAATGAAATCCTTTTTCGTTGTTCAGATAGATTCCCTTAACCGTTTCAAGGGATTGATTCTTTTCAAGCACCCGGATCACCTCCCTGAAAATGAAAGCGGAATGTCCGGGACAAACCACATCAATGTCCGGGTCATTCATTTCCTGCGGACACAAGGTAGTGTGCAACCCGCCGGCAACTGTGACGATGGACGGGTTAAACTTTTTTACCGTTCTGAAAATATCCAGCGAATCATAGAGTTCGGATGTGATAATGGTCACGCCCACAACATCGGGTTTTGTTCTTTCCAGCAGGTCTTCCACCATTTTATCCAACGGAGGGGCATCCGGGTTGAGGTCGTATTCCCCTTTGGTATCAAAAACGGTGACATCATGGTCCTTTACGGCTGCTGCAACGGTCAACAAACCCAGCGGCGGCCCGATCAGCTTTTTGTGAATAAAATATTTCGCTTCTTCGGGCGCCGACGCGAGAATCATGTTCTCGGGCGAACGCGGCGGGTTGATCAGTAGTATCTTCATTGAAAAAAGAATTGAGGGCAAATGTATAAAACGATAAGAATCAGAAAAAATGATATTTATATCCTTGATATTTTGTAAATTTGTAATATGAGTATCCTTGAGGAAAATACCGGCCTGGATTTTGAAATTGATGAACTGACAAATTCAATTATAAATGCTGTTACAGGTGATACTTTTCAGACAAATATCTCAAGATTGGTAAAAAGCGATTTGCAAAATGTAACAAAGAAAAAAGGATGGTTATTTAATTGGAGAGAAGAAACAAAATATCCGGAAAGAGATGTGTATAAACTCACGATTGTGAATAATGAAAAAATAATACAGGGCTTAATATGTTTAGAAGTAAAAATTGATCATGTTTATATGCATCTTGTTGAAAGTGCTCCTTTTAATAAAGGTAAAAATAAAATATACATAGGTGTGCCGGGAAATTTGGTTGCATTCGCCTGTAAACTTTCATTTCAGCGTGGCCATGAAGGCAATGTTGCCTTTATCTCAAAAACACAACTGATTGAACATTATATAAAAACTTTGGGTGCAAGACATGTTGGTGGACGAATAATGATAATAGACAGGAATGCAGCTTTAAAATTAATTCGGAAATATTACTAAATCTTATAATTATGAAAAGGAAAAAACAAATTGAGTTGGATGTTGATTTTATTGGTGAACAAAAAGAACCTTTAACAAAAGAGGAAGAAAAGCAAATAAGTGACTTTATCAAACGTAACAAACAAAAAAAGGTGAAGTCTAAAAAGAAAGTAGCTGTTTAACAATCTTATTTC
>JAADID010000119.1 GCA_013151505.1 Chlorobiota bacterium
TATGGTGAAAGAAGGAGCCGTGGTTATTGATGTGGGTATTCACCGCATCCCTGCCGACAACGAGAAAGGATACCGTCTGGCGGGCGACGTGGACTTTGACAAAGTGGTGAAAAAAGCCGGGTACATCACTCCTGTTCCCGGCGGCGTCGGCCCTATGACCATAGCCATGTTGCTTAAAAATACGCTCAGTGCAGCCAAAAAAGAGTTTTACCACTAAACTCCTCTTTTCTTTTTTATCTTTGTAAATAACTTTTCCCATTATCAGGAAAAGCAACTTTTTGTTTGCTGAAAACCCGCTAAATAAAACTATATGAAAAAGTTATTACTCACCGGTATCATTCTTGTTTCTTTTGTAGCACAGGTATATGCCCAGGATGTTCCCGGTTGCACCGACCCCAGGGCAAACAATTACAATCCCGCAGCAACGGTCAACGACGGCTCCTGCACCTACGATCCCACATTTTACAGCCCGCCGTTCCGCTTTCTGTTACCCGCCGAAGTTAAAGAAACATCCGGCCTGTTGTATTACGACAATGATTTCTGGACGCTGAACGATAGCGGAAACGACCCCATCATTTACCGGTTGGATACGACAAACGGAAGCATCATCCAGCGGATAACCGTTTTAAAAGCAAGCAATGTTGACTGGGAAACCCTGGCACAGGATGATGATTATATCTATATAGGTGATGTGGGCAACAACAGTGGAAACCGCGACGATCTTGGCATTTACATTGTTGCTAAAGCCTCCATTCCGGCATCCGGGGATGCTTCTGTAAACAGCAATCATATCACTTTCACCTATTCCGATTACCCGGGGCAAAAGATCGAAAGAGACGATAATAATTTTGATTGCGAAGCCATGATCTGCATCGGTGATTCGTTATACCTCTTTTCAAAAAACTGGGGAAACCAGAAAACAAAGCTGTACCGGTTTCCAAAAACACCGGGAAATTACACGGCTGAAAAAATTTATACGTATGATGCAAACGGATTGGTCACCGGCGCTGATTACAACAAAACGGCAAAGGAGATCACATTGCTCGGCTATCACAAAAGCACCAAAATACCGTTTTTCTGGCTGTTGTTCGACTACCATGACAATCTGCTGTTTTCAGGAAATAAACGGAGGATTGACCTGATCAGCATTGTTTCAAATCAATCGGAAGGGATCACCTATACAAATGATAAAAACGGGATAATATCATCGGAAGGCACTCTTTTAAATATACAAAGCGCCAACAATTTCTCAACCGGACAGTGGACGGATTCAATAACGACAGGTATTCATTATTTACAAGGTGAAGCATTTAACTTTACTTTAAGCCCCAACCCTGTGAGCCACTCCAAATTAACAGTGACCGTTCCCCGGCTACCCAAAGGAAATTATGAAGTAAAGGTTTATGACAGCGCAGGCAAGTTGATGCAAATTAAAAACTACAGCCTGGGCAGCAGCAAAGGCGGACTAAAGATAAAACTCAAAGTGGGCGATTTAAAACCCGGTATTTATTTTGTCAGGATACGGTCGGGGAGCCAGGCATTGGAAAAGAAATTCATTAAACAGTAGATGGCCGGAAAAAAGAAAGACATATTTGAAGGCGGGAAGAAACTGCCGGTAATGGAAGAATTTTATACGCTACAGGGCGAAGGATACCACATGGGCGAAGCGGCCTATTTTGTTCGTATCGGCGGATGTGATGTGGGATGCTACTGGTGCGATACCAAAGAATCGTGGGACATGGATAAATTCCCGCCCGTTGAAGTTGACCCCGTTATTGCAAGAGCAGGAAAAACTCCGGCAAAGACCGTTGTTGTGACAGGCGGAGAACCTTCGCGTTATCCGTTGGGTTACTTTACGTCGGAATTAAAAAAAAGAGGTGTGACGACCATGATCGAAACTTCCGGCGTCAGCCCGCTGACGGGAACATGGGACTGGATATGCCTCTCCCCGAAAAAGCTTTCACCACCCCACAATTCCATTTACCTGAAGGCCAATGAACTGAAAGTCATTGTTCAAAACAAAAGCGACCTGCAATGGGCAGAAAAAAATGCTGCTCTGGTTGCTGATGATTGCAGGCTGTATCTTCAGCCCGAGTGGAGCAAAGCCAATGAAGTAATGGAGTTACTTACAGATTATGTCATGCAACATCCCAAATGGAAAATATCTTTGCAGGCACACAAATACATGAACATTCCTTAAAAGGTTCAGATGATCAAAAGGCTTTTCATATTCATTCTTTCGCTCACGCTTTTCTGGCTTCAGCCGGTATTGTCTCAATCATGGGAGGTGGCTTCCAAAAGCAAAAAAGCCGTAAAATATTATCACGAAGCGGAAACGGCATACAAGCAAAAAGATTTTCCCCAGGCCGAGCAATACCTGAAGAAAGCCCTCGGTAAAGATAAAAACCTGATCGAGGCCTGGCTGCTGCTCGGGGATGTGCATACCGAACTGGGCAAAAAGGAGAATGCCATTACTGATTTTGAAAAGGCCATTGCCATTGACACTTCATTCTTTCCCAGGGCTTATTATTTCCTCGGTAACCTGAATTACGAACTGGGCAATTATTCCGCTTCGGCCAGATACTACAAGAAATATCTTTCCTTTAAAAATGAAAGCACACTCATCCGTACGCTGGCAAGCCACCGCCTGCAAAATGCGGTCTTTGCCGAAGATGCAGTCAGTCACCCTGTTTGCGAACCACCGGTAAATATTGATACTGAAATAAATACTCCGGATGACGAGTATATCAATTTTGTGAATGAAGACCTTTCCACCCTGGTGTTCACCCGCAAAGAAATCATCCGGTTTGCGGATAACGGACAAAAGCTTTACAGCGAAAATTTTTACAGATCACTGAAAAAATCAGGGATATGGGATACGCCGAAACCGGTTGTCACTGCCTGGGCCGAAGGATTGGACAAAGGGGGAATGTCATTAAGTGTTGACGGTCGTAAGATGTATTTTACGGGCTGCAACTGGCCTGAAGGGAACGGAAGCTGTGACCTGTATGTCAGTTTTCGCCGGGGACATACATGGATGGAACCCGAAAATCTGGGACAAGTTGTAAACTCATCAGGATGGGATTCCCAGCCGGTGATTTCGGCTGATGGCAAACGGTTGTTTTTTGCTTCCAAACGAAGAGGAGGGAAAGGGGGGTCGGATATCTGGATGTCGGTCAGGCTGGCAAACGGAAAATGGAGTCCTCCCATAAACCTGGGAGACAGTATCAATACGCCGGGTAATGAAATGTCGCCTTTCCTTCATGCCGACGGCCGGACGCTTTATTTTTCTTCCACGGGACGTAACGGATTAGGTAAAGCCGATCTGTATGTTTCCCGCAGGGATGAAGCGGGACGGTGGTCAAAAGCAAGGAACCTGGGCTATCCTGTGAATTCACGCTTTGACGATCTCAATATTTTTATCAGCCTGGATGGCGCCAAAGCCTGGATATCTTCAGACAGGGAAGGAGCCGGGGGATTCGATATCTACAGCTTTGATGTTCCTGAAACCATCCGCCCCCGGAAAGTGCTCTTTGTAAAAGGCGTTGTAAAAGACAAAGAATCAGGGAAAAAGCTTGCTGCCAGGGTCGAACTCACCGACCTTCTCTACGGAACAACGGCAGACAGCACGGTTTCGGATGCGCTGACAGGAGAATTCCTGATGGTGCTGCAACCGGGAAAAAACTATGCATTCAATATCTCGAAAAAAGGATACATGCTTTATTCGGAAAATCTGAACCTGAACGACAGCCTTGCCGACAAAGCCATCAGGAAAGAATTCCTGCTCGAACGCCTGAAACCGGGAATGCGGGTAACGCTTAACAACATCTTTTTTGATTTTAACAGCGCACAGCTAAAGCCGGCATCTTTCAGTGAGTTGAATAAAGTGGTTCGGTTACTCAAAACCAATCCCGGCATATCCATCCGGATAAACGGCCATACGGATAACATCGGTACGGACGAATACAACCTGGATTTATCACTCCGCCGGGCAAAAGCGGTTTACGATTACCTCGTTGAAAACGGAATTACTCCTGAAAGGCTGGCTTATAAAGGATTTGGCTCTACCCGGCCCGTTACGGACAATCAAACGGAAAAAGGCCGTTCTCAAAACCGGCGGACGGAGATTGTGATCAAATAATCCCTGCCTGTTATCATTATCAGTGAAAAACCAGGTCAGGAAAGGCAATCTGTCATTTATTCTGCTTATTTTTGTTTTCAAACTCCGGTTTAATATTTCACTCAAATGGTTTATACCCTCGGCGAATCGTTGCTCGATATTATTGTTGATAACCCGCAAAACATTATTGCCCGTCCCGGCGGGTCCATGCTGAACACTGCGGTTTCCCTCGGAAGGACCGCGATTCCTGTCTCGCTGATCAGCGAAACGGGTGATGACGGAACGGCAAAACTCATCCTGCAGTTTCTTCAGGATAATAAAGTCAGGACAAAGTTTGTTAAAAAATATTATCACCGTCAAACGTCTGTCGCACTTGCTTACCTTGATGAACACAAAATTCCTTCTTTCTCCATTTACAAATCCTATCCCGAAAAGCGCCACTTGATCGCACCATCCGGTTTTGACGAAAAAGACATCCTGGCGTTCGGTTCATTATACTCACTGGATCCGGCTCTAAGAGGGCAGATCGTCCAATTACTGGTTGCCGCCAAAAAAGCAGGTGTTTCGGTGATCTATGATCCCAATATCAGAAAACACTGTCTTGAAAATAAGGACTTGATGCAGTCTCTTAAAGAAAACATTTCCTTTGCCGACATCATAAAAGGTTCCGATGCGGATTTTATAAATCTTTTCGGGGAAAAGCCAGTCGAAGCTTATTACGATGAGATCAAAAAGATCAACCCGGAAGCTGCCTTTGTCCTTACACTCGGTGAAAAGGGAGTAATTGGGTTCATTGATAATGAGAAGGTTCAGCTACCGGCCGAAAAAGTGAATGTGGTCAGCACCATAGGAGCAGGCGATGCCTTTACTGCCGGAATGATCCATTACCTGGAAAAGAACTATAATAAGCGGGGAAACGGACACGATAACCACGCCGGCAAAGAAAAAAAGTTAACAAAACCGGAATTCAGGGCCATGTTGCAGTCCGGGATACATTTTTCGGCAAAGGTTTGTGAGGTGATGGATAACTACATTCCCAAATCCTGATAAATTCCGGTCCGGGTGATTTTTAAATCCAAAGTTGTTTGTCCTCTTATCTACGAAACCGGAAAATAAATAAGCACGTTCAATTCAGAGGCGCCATCGGGCAGGTTCGTGGGAAAGCGCGATGCGGGAATCCCCGCCCTATGAAACCGTAAAATAAATAAGAACGTTCAGTTCAGAGGCGCCATCGGGCAGGTTGGTGGGAAAGAGCGCTGTGGGAATCTCAATCCTATGAAACACGATACTTTGTTTCTCCCATTCGTTGTCCCGGACTCCTTCGTCACCCACGTACATTCCTGCCTGATTTCCTCGCCCGCCTGCCAGAGTGCAACGGCGGGCAGGGAGTTAAACTATAAAGAGAGTGTCCGGTTTCAGCTGGCTGGAGTTTATCCTGTGAAACCGTAAAATAAATAAGCACGTTCAGTTCAGAGGCGCCATCGGGCAGGTTCGTGGGAAAGAGCGCCGCGAGAATCTCAATCCTATGA
>JAADID010000172.1:0-1298 GCA_013151505.1 Chlorobiota bacterium
AGTCTGGGCCATAGTCTTCAGTCCACTGTCCACAGGCTTCAGTTGCTAATCGGTTGTCGGTAGTCGGCAATCAATATTCTACTAAAAGATCATAAAAAATCTGCGTTAATCTGCGTCAATCACCGTAAGTCAAATAAACAATAGCGGTTTAACCCAAAACGGACTTTGAACAGTGTATTTTTTAAAATTTTGCACTCATTTCAGTGCACTTTTTAAATTTTCTGCACAACAGAGTTAACAAAATGTCTTTTTCGTAATCTGCAAGGCAATTTATATTTATTATAAATAGATAAATTTTACCTACCTTTGCACCCCAAAAAAAACGCACCTGATTTTTAAATCACAGATATTTTTTAAATACAATATGAACAATAACAACAAACACAGATTACAGGCCATCAGGCAACTAACAGATACTACTTACGTGCTGGAAATGGAACGCAGAGGAATGGATTTCGAGCCGGGCCAGCATATTCTGCTTGGATATAACGGAAGCATTCACAAACGCGAATACTCGATATACAGCGGCGCCGGCGATGAAAAGCTGGAGGTGCTTATTAAAGAGGTTGAGGACGGACTGGTATCAAAACAATTGAAGAAACTGAAAAATGGTACGCTGTTGGAAGTTGAAGGCCCCCTGGGGTTTTTCTCCATTGATCTGGAACTGATACAGCAAAAGAGAAAATTCCTGTTTATCGCCAGCGGTACAGGGATAGCCCCGTTTCACAGTATGGTCAAAAGCCATCCGGGACTGGACTACACCATACTACATGGCGTAAAATATGCTCACGAAGCGTATGAGAGACATGCCTACGATCCTGAAAGATATGTCCTTTGCACCAGCCGTGACGACAAAGGCGATTTCCATGGAAGGGTGACGGATTACATCAGACAGCATGATATTGATAAAGGAACCGTATGCTATTTCTGCGGCAATTTCAACATGATCAGGGATGCCATGCGGCTGCTTGAAAAAAAAGGAATCCCGGCAGAGCAGTTGCACGCGGAAGTGTACTTTTGATGGAAGAGTGGAAGCAAAAGGAAAACCCCATCCCTGAAGGGATGGGAAACTGACACCGAAGGTAAAATAGATTTATGAAACAAATCAGTTACCCCGTCCTTCAGGGCGGGGATTATAACAGGATTTGAACCTGGATTGAAGTTACGGATTAAAAAACAATGAAATACCACATCGTACAACTGGGATGTCAGATGAACATATCTGATAGTGAGCGTGTCAGACAGATGCTCGAGAGCATGGGTTTTGTCCGGACGGAAAATGAGGAGGAGGCCAACCT
>JAADID010000172.1:1345-6908 GCA_013151505.1 Chlorobiota bacterium
GTGTACACCCGGATTCACAAATGGAACAAATGGAAAAACCGTAAGAACCTGATCACTTTTGTATCGGGCTGTGTCCTGCCTTCCGACCGTGAGCGTTTCCTGAAACTTTTTGATCTGGTGTTTCCCATAAGCGAATTGCCCGCCTTTCCGGATATGATCAAACAATATGGCATTGTCACTCCGGCAGGTTTACAGTCACTGGATAAAGGGCTGGAACATCTTGAGTCCATCCAGCCGGAACCGCAGGTTAAAGAAAAAGTTTTAAAACCTTATTCCGCACCGTCAGAAAAAAACAATTTGCGTCCCGATCTGGGCATCGAGGAATTCTGGCACATTTCGCCCAAATACGGTTCGGGATTTGAGGCCTACATCCCCATTCAGAACGGATGCAACAAATTCTGCACTTTTTGTGCTGTTCCCTATACCCGTGGCAGGGAAGTCTCACGTCCTTCAGGCGAAATTTTGGAAGAACTGAAAGACCTGGTGAACAGGGGATACAAATCCATCACGCTGCTGGGACAGAATGTTAATTCCTACGGAAAAGATAAAAAAGGGGAAGAGGTCAGCTTTGCTGAACTCCTTGAAATGATTGGGCAGTATGGTGAAGAATCAGGAAAGGATTTCTGGGTATATTTCACTTCGCCGCACCCGCGCGATATGGGAGATGATGTGATCGAGGTCATTTCAAAATACCACTGTCTGGCCAAACAAATCCATTTACCCATCCAGTCGGGTGACGACGGGATGCTGATCCGGATGAACCGGAAACATTCGGTGGAAAAATACCGGGAGATCATCCGCAGCATCCGCAGAATGATACCGGAAGCCACCCTATTCACTGACATCATCGTGGGTTTTACTGGCGAAACGGAAGAAGAGTTTGAGAACACCCGCCGCATCATGGATGAGTTCAGATACAACATGGCTTACATCGCGCAGTATTCGCCGCGCCCAGGCGCTGCCAGCTCGCGGTGGGCCGATGATGTTCCTAAAAGCGTGAAAAAAGAACGGTATCATATTCTGACGGAAGACCTCATGAAACACTCGCTGGAATACAACAGAAAACTGATCGGAAAAACGGTGAAAGTTCTTGTCAGGGGAAAAGACCGCAAGACGGGTTATTTATCGGCCCTCACCGAAGGGAAAATCATTGTCAGGTTTCCTTCGGATGATGATATGCTAATCGGACAGTTTGTGCATGTGAAAATCAATTCCGCTGTTCCCTTTTCGATGGAGGGGGAAATGGTTACGGTAGATGTTATTGCTAATTATTCCGGTTTTTAATTGAGAAAGGAAAAGGAGCTTTAAGCGAGACGCTTAAAGCAGGGGTAAGATGAAAACATAAAATAAATAAAGATCATCATCCCGGTTTAAGCGTCCCGCTTAAACCATTTAATGATGGGAAAATTAATACGGAAAATTAAGTAACTTCAAGCGGGACGCTTGAAGCAGGGATAAAATAAGAATGAAAAAAGTCGCATTCAAAACACTGGGTTGCAGGCTGAACCTGTTCGAAACCGATGCCCTTGCCGCCGAATTTGCCCGGCGCAATTACGAGGTAGTGGAATTCGGCCAGCCGTCGGATGTGGTGGTGATCAACACCTGCACCGTGACCAACCAGAGCGACCATAAATCCCGGCAGGTGATCAACAAAGCCGCACGGCTCAATAGTGAGGCAGTGACCGTCGTAACCGGCTGCATGGCCACACATTACAAGGAGAAGCTGCAGCAAGATGCGAAAATTGATTACGTCGTTGACAACGAGCATAAAACTTCCGTTGTTTCTGTGGTAGATGCCCATTTCAGGGGAGAAACCGTCAACCCCGACATTTTCGAAAAAAACCTCTTCGATTTCGAACCTGCACAGGAAACTTTCCATACCCGCAGCTTCATCAAAATACAGGATGGCTGCAACAATTTCTGTACATTCTGCATCGTCCCGAAAGTCAGGGGCAGAGCGGTCAGCCGTCCGGCAAAAGATATTTTCGAGAACATTCGGGAAGTGGTGGATTTCGGTTTTAGGGAAATTGTCCTGACCGGCGTGAACCTGGGGCGATACAGCTATGAAGATTACGACTTTGAAAAGCTGGTGGAAGCCATTCTGCACATTCGCGGCAATTTCAGGGTGCGTATCTCTTCTATTGAGCCGGACGGCTACACCGAAAGCTTTTTCCGGCTGTTCAGCAATCCGAAACTCACGCCCCACATGCACATCTGCCTGCAAAGCGGTTCGGAAGATATCCTGTTGAAAATGCGGCGAATGTACACAGCCAAAGAATTTGAGGAAATAGCAGGCCGGCTCCGAAATGATTATCCCGGCTTCAACCTGACCACCGATATCATTGTCGGATTCCCGGGCGAAACGGAAGAAGACTTTCAGAAGACACTGAACGTGGCACAAAGGATCGGCTTCGGGCATATTCACACTTTTAAATATTCCGTCCGGGAAGAAACACGGGCAGCAAGGATGCCTGATCACATCCCGGAAAAGATCAAAACACTCCGAAGCCAAGCTGTGCGGAAACTGGCCGATGAGATGAAACTGGCTTACCGGAAATCATTCATCGGAAAAACACAGACCGTGCTTGTAGAAACCTTTGACAGAAAGGGCTTTGCCAAAGGATACGGGGAGCATTACATCCCTGTGCTCATCGAACAAAAAGGGCTGGAAAAAAACAGATTTTATGAAGTTTCCATCAACGGGATCATCCCCGGAAAGGAGCCGTTGTTGACAGGGGAGATCATTTCGGAAGAAATTAAATTAAATCAAAATAAATTGTGAATAGTTTTCATGATTTAAAAAATGTAGTACTTTTGCACCCTCAAAATTTTTGAATCAAATAAGTAATCATTATGGCTAATCATCCATCAGCGCTTAAAAGAATCAGACAAAATCAGGTCAGGAGAATGCATAACCGCTATTACATGAAAACCATGCGGAATGCAGTCAGGAAGTTCAGGGCATTAACCGATAAAAAAGAAGCCGAAGAAAAATTGCCCAAACTGGTTTCGACGATTGACAAACTGGCAAAAAGAAGAATGATCCACAAAAACAAGGCAGCCAACCTGAAATCAAGCATCAGTAAACATGCTGCCAGTCTCAGTTAAAAATATTTTGAAAAAGATGAAAAACCCGGTACTTTCTGAAGTGCCGGGTTTTTTGTTTTGTTAGATTCTCTGTGCGCCTTTGCGCCTGCTTTGTGTTTCTTTGTGTTATAGCCATATATCGCTGATACACAGAAGCGCACAGAGAAACCACAAAGAACCACAGTTTGAACTAACTTTTATTGTAACTTTTTACATTTACGGATTGCTCTTCACTTTAAACATTCTTAAAATATTTCATAACTTTACCCTTTAACCAAATACAAACTCCTATGTCCGAAGAAAACCCAAAGCTCCCAATCCGGGAATGGGCCGAAGACGACCGCCCCCGGGAAAAGCTGATGGCCAAAGGAAAAGGGCAGCTGTCCAAAGCCGAACTCATCGCCATCCTCATTGCCTCCGGAAACACCGAAGAGTCAGCAGTCCAATTGGCACAAAGAATTCTTACCAGCGTTGACAACAACCTGGCCGAACTTTCCCGGTTGAGCGTGAAAGACCTGATGAAGTTCAAAGGTATCGGCCAGGCCAAAGCCATCAGCATTGTGGCCGCCCTCGAGTTGGGCAAGCGTCGGCTGGCTGAAGATGTCATCAAAAGGAAAAGGATCAAAACCAGCGCCGATGCTTTCCACCTGCTATATCCCGAACTGTCCGACAAGCAATACGAATCCTTCCGGGTTATCTTTCTCGACCGCGCCAACCAGGTGATCAGCACGGTGAGCATCAGCGAGGGCGGCATGGCGGGCACGGTGGCCGATCCGAAAAAGATCTTTAAAATGGCCCTCGAAGCCAATGCCCATTCCCTGATCCTGGGGCACAACCATCCCTCCAATAACCTGCAACCCAGCCCCAACGACATCCAACTGACAAAAAAGTTGAAAAACGCCGGTAACAACCTCGATATCCAGGTGCTCGACCATCTGATCATCGGGAATGATTCGTATTACAGCTTCGCGGATGAGGGGATGATATGAAAGGGAGTTTGATGTTTGTAAATTCAACTAACGGAAACCGGAAGCCCCTAGTTCGTTTAGCTTCGAGGAAATCAGACAGGAATGTGCTTGGGTGACGAAGGAGTCCCCAACAACTAATGGGTGGAATAAAGGCATCGTATTTCCAAGGTTTGGGATTCCCACGTCGCTTCGCTCCTCGCCTGCCTGCATATAGTCGTTTCGGCGAAGGCAGGGAACTAAACGTAAATTGGCTGTGTGGTGTTTCATAGAGTGGGGATTCCCACGTCGCGCTTGCCCACAATCCCACCCTTGGTTGCTCAAACTGAACTTCAAACTGTTATTCCCCCTTCAATACATTTTTTTACTTTTGAACACGCAAAAACTGTAATCTCCGTTTCTTTACTTATGAAAGCGACTTAATATTCAGCAGGTGAATTTGATAATTATACAATAACATTCAGGTAGTTTAATGCTAAAGATCATAACCATCATCGGCGCCAGGCCGCAGATCATCAAAGCCGCTGCATTGAGCAGGGCGATACGGAATTATTTTAAAAACGATATCCGCGAGATCATTGTGCACACGGGGCAACATTACGACAGGGAGATGTCGCAGGTATTCATCAGCGAGATGGGAATTCCCGAACCCGATTACAATCTGGAAATCGGCAGCGCCTCACATGGTGTACAGACAGCGGAGATGATCAAAAGCATCGAAGAGGTTTTGTTCCGTGAAAAACCGGATTACCTCGTGGTGTACGGCGACACCAATTCCACGCTGGCGGGCGCTGTGGCAGCATCCAAATTGCATATCCCGGTTGTTCATGTAGAGGCCGGGCTGCGCTCGTTCAACAAATCCATGCCCGAAGAGATCAACCGCATTTTGTGCGACCACGCTTCCACCTTGCTTTTTACCCCCACACGCACCGGCTACAATAATCTGCTGAAAGAGGGTTTCAATCCGGACAACAAGCCGCCCTTTACGGCCGACAATCCTGGTATCTTTCATTGCGGCGATGTGATGTTTGACAACACACTTTACTTTAAGGAAATTGCCTTACGGAAAAGCAATATCATCGAAAAGCTGGGACTGGAAGATAAACACTTTGTTCTGGCAACCATTCACCGGGACAACAACACCGATCAACCTGAACGGCTGAACGCTATTTTCGGTGCGATCAACCAACTGGCTGCCGCGGAAAAAACGGATTTCATACTGCCGCTGCATCCCCGTACCCAAAAGGCGCTGAAGGAAAATCTTGATCCCGGATTGCGGAACCAAATGGATCAGAATTCACATTTACGTATCATCCCACCGGTTTCTTTCTTCGACATCATCAACCTGGAAAACGGTTGTGAAATGATCTTCACCGACTCGGGTGGATTGCAAAAAGAGTCTTGGTTTTTTGAAAAACCGTGCGTGATCCTGCGGCCCGAAACCGAATGGATAGAGATCGTGGAAGCCGGATGCGGTAAAGTAGTGGATGCAGACAAAGAACGGATAAAGG
>JAADID010000123.1 GCA_013151505.1 Chlorobiota bacterium
TCTAATCAAAATGGCAAGAAACGACATTTTGCCCCAAAAAATTATAATAAATACACATCCGCAACGTTGGTTTGATCCGGGAGTTAACTGGCTGAAAGAGTTTATTTTACAAAACATAAAAAATGAAATCAAAAAGCATTTGTAAAAATTTTATAGCCGGAAATTTTTTTTTTAATTTCACTTTGTTAAATTTGCATTCTAAACAAACTAAAAACTATTATGAATTTAATTACTACACTGCCTAAGTTGGCGACCCTAAAGCAGGCACCACCCAAAAAGATACGCAAGGAAAGGCATCTGATTTATCCTTTTATTGATCAGGAAAATACAGAAAAGCTTATCGCCAGGGAAGTGGGTCAAGGCCCGCTGAATTTTATCAAAAAACACGTATCTCTGAACGATGGTTCTTCAGCAGTTTTTGCCACAGCCACACGATTTAATATTGACAAACTGCCGAAAAACAAATATCACGATATCGTTAACCTAAATGCTGTTAACAGTTACCGTTGGGTTAATAAGTTTTTCGAATCGGTTAACAACAAACTTCCAATTGGCGGGGTTTTTGTAAATAAAGTTGAAACTTATTCGAATCGCAGGGAAAGGATATTAAGAAGATCTATTTTCCCTTTGAATTGGATTCTATATGTTTTTGATGTTTTATTTCACAGGGTTTTCCCAAAAGTTCCAATAACCAAGAAATTTTATTTTTGGGCAACCAAAGGACGGGACAGGGTTCTTTCAATGGCCGAAACATACGGAAGGTTGTATTCTTGTGGTTTTGAGATTATTGATGAAAAACATATTGACGGTTTCCTTTATTTTGCTTCGAGGAAAATAAAAGCACCATTTTATCCGGAAAATCCAACTTACGGGCCACTTATCAAGTTGAAAAGACATGGGAAAGACGGTAAATTATTCAATGTTTACAAACTTCGCACCATGCATGCCTACTCTGAATACCTTCAGGAATACATTTACAAAAAGAATGATCTTGATGAAAACGGTAAATTTAAAAATGATTTCAGGGTAACCACCGAAGGAAAAATTTTCAGAAAATTCTGGTTGGATGAGTTGCCAATGTTTATCAATATTTTTAAAGGAGAAATGAAAATCGTTGGCGTCCGGCCTTTGAGCTCACAATATTTTAATCTTTATTCTGATGAACTAAAAGAAAAAAGGATAAAGCATAAGCCGGGATTGATTCCACCGTTCTATGCAGACATGCCAAAATCGTTGGAAGAGATCATGGAATCGGAGATGAGGTATCTTGAAGCTTATGAAAGACATCCCTTTTTAACGGATTTAAAATACTTTATAAAGGCCTGGACAAACATCATTGTCAAAAGGGCAAGGAGTAGTTAGTACCTCCCCGATCCCGAATTTTGTTAAATAGAATAATACAATTTCATTTCAGTTTTTTAGTACTCAGCGAAAGACGAAAGTCCGAAGGATGGAAGAAAAATGTGTAATAATTACCCGGCTTCCTGCTTCGGACATCCTTTTATGTACCGACGGGTTGGCTGACTTTTCTTATTAAAATCAAAAATTATAATTTTTTATGCTTGAAGCATTAATTACCTCTAAAACGAGGATTAAGTTGCTTTTGAAATTTTTTCTGAATACCCAGAACACGGGATATCTGCGTAAACTGGCCAGTGAATTCGGGGAATCAACCAATGCCATCCGTCATGAATTGAACCGGCTGGAGGCCTCGGGCTTAATTGTTTCGGGCATGCAGGGGAACAAGAAAATTTTTCGTGCCAATGTCAACCATCCTCTTTTCCCTGAAATTAACAGGCTTTTAATTAAACACATAGGAATAGATGAATTTATCGAACAGGTTGCGAATAAAATCGGAGAACTGGACTCTGCCTATCTGATCGGTGACCTGGCCAAAGGAATTGACAGCCCGGTGATCGAGATATGGCTATTCGGAAATAACATCAATGAAAAATATTTAAAAAAACTTATCAATAAAACGGAAAATATTATCAATCGTAAGGTTAAATATTTGATTTTTGCCGAAACAAAAATTGAAAACAATTATCCGGAAATAAATCGTCCGGAGGCTTTATTACTTTGGAAAGCTTAATACCGCGTAACCAGTCCCCGAATAATTATTGGGACTGAAAGGGCGGAGCTGTAAATACTTCTCAAATTTATTTATCATATCGCTTACTTAATAATTAAATTTATGAAAAAGGAATTACTTGATAAAATCAACAAAAAACAAGCCCTGATCGGGATAATCGGTTTGGGTTATGTCGGACTGCCTTTGATGCTCGAATTTTGTGAAAACGATTTTAAGGTACTGGGTTTTGATAAAGACGAATCAAAAGAAAAGCTATTAAATAAGGGAAAATCATACATAAAACACATATCCGAAGAAAGAATAAAAAAACAATGGGAAAAAGGAAACTTTGAAGCGACAACCGATTTTGAAAGGCTGAAAGAACCGGATGCATTGATTATGTGTGTCCCGACGCCGCTTGATAAGCACCGTGAACCGGATATGAGTTATATTGTTTCAACTGCAAAAGTAATTCAGAAATATATGCGAAAGGGGCAGTTAATTACCCTGGAATCCACAACCTACCCCGGCACAACGGATGAGCTGCTTTTGCCTTTGTTTGAAAATGCTTTTATCGAACAGGATATCTCCAACGAGAAATTGAGGGTAGGGGAAGATTTTTTCCTGGCATTCTCGCCGGAGCGCGAAGACCCGAATAATCCGAATTACAATACAAAGACAATCCCGAAAGTAGTCGGCGGAACCACTCCTGCTTGCCTTGAGGTGGCCAAAGCGCTGTATGATGAGGTGATTGTACAGACAGTTCCTGTTTCGAGCACACAAGCTGCCGAAGCGACAAAACTGCTTGAAAACATTTACAGGTCAATTAACATTGCCCTGGTGAATGAGTTGAAAATGGTATTTCACAAAATGGACATTGATATCTGGGAAGTGATTGAGGCTGCCAAAACAAAACCTTTCGGATATCATGCCTTTTACCCCGGCCCCGGACTGGGAGGTCACTGCATCCCGATTGACCCGTTTTACCTGACCTGGAAAGCACGGGAATATGAAATGAATACCCGGTTTATCGAACTTGCAGGAGAAATAAATACTTATCAGCCGTATTTTGTTTTACATCGGGCAATGGAAGTGCTCAACGACCGGAAAAAATCTTTAAATGGTGCCAGAATCCTGATTTTGGGCCTGGCCTATAAAAAGAATGTGGATGATACGCGCGAATCCCCTTCCGCGCGAATCCCCTTCCCTAAAACTGATCGAGGTTTTTGAAGACAAGGGAGCCAAAGTGGATTACCATGATCCTTATATATCAGTAGCTCCAAAAACCAGGAAATATCATTATAAAATGAATTCGGTTGAGCTAACGCCGGAAAACATAGCAAAATATGATCTGATATTACTCAGTACAGACCATGATAAAATTGATTATCAGTTAATCTATGAACATGCCAGCCTGATCCTGGATACAAGGAATGTTTTTGCAAAATATATTGGCGATAAAACGGGGAAAGTCCATAAGGCATGATAAGGCTATTGTATTGCTGAACACAATATCCTGTTAGTCTGTTGCCTTGGGCCTCTCGGAAAAATGATAAATAACAAAATGAGAATTTTAAATCATTGATATGACAATAGAAGGAATCATTGTTCTGCTTGTAATTGCCTTTATCATTGTTTCATTATATATCAATTACATAGGGCCCGGCCTCACTTTTATTATCGGGGTTGCTATTCTTGGATTAACAAAAATCCTAACACCCGGCGAGATATTATCAGGGCTGGCCAATGAACAGATTGCGGTGATCGTCATGTTACTGATTTTGGGTGACATTATCAAAAGATCATCTGTGATTGACAACATCTTTAACAAGGCATTTGAAAAGGCGAAAACATATCGCCAGTTTATGATGAGAATGACTGTTATGGTCAGCGGTTTTTCAGCCTTTTTAAACAATACTCCTTTGGTTGCCCTAATGATGCCTTTTGTGAATGACTGGAGTAAAAAACATGGTGTTTCCGCGTCCAAATTATTGATACCGCTTTCGTACGCAGCTATTCTCGGAGGATGTTCAACTTTGATAGGAACCTCAACAAACCTGGTGGTTAATAGTCTTGTTGTTGATCAGCAAATCATTCCCGGTTTGGAGCCACTGAATATTTTTGATTTTTCTTTTGTCGGGGTTCCGATGATCGTTTTGGGAATAACTTATCTCATTATTTTTGGTAACAGGCTGCTTCCTGACCATAAAGACATAACCGAAACGATATCAACAAATACCCGTGAATTCATTGCGGAAGTCAGGGTCACAAAAAAAGCGGCATTTGATGGAAAAACTATTGAAGAAGCCCAGTTGAGGAATCTGAAAGGACTTTTCCTTGTTGAGATCGTGCGGGGTGATGAAGCGATTAAACCCGTAACTCCTCAAACAAAGCTTTCAGCTGACGACATTTTGATGTTTGCGGGAAATACGGACACAATTTCTGATTTTGTTACTTCCAAGCAAGGGTTACAACTTTCGCAAGTGGGCATGTTTGCCAAACTACGGCATACCGAACTGGTCGAAGTGGTTGTCCCTCATAATTCCACCCTGATCTCCAAAACAGCAAAATCCAGTAGTTTCAGGGGACGGTTCGATGCTGCCATTATCGCTATCCACCGAAACGGTGAAAGAATATCAGGTAAAATCGGAGATGTCCGTTTGAGGGCAGGCGACGTTCTTTTATTAATAACAGGCGAGGATTTTGCAAAAAAGGTAACCGAAACCAACGATATTTATCCGATAAGTAAAATCAAAGAATTCAAAAAACTCCCAACCTATAAATCGGCAACCCTGATCGGGGGCACACTGGCGGCAGTAATCCTTGCAGGACTGGGAGTTGTCTCACTCTTTATTGCCTTATTAGCGCTTCTGATCATTGTGACCGTAATGGGAATATCATCGGCAAAAGACATTGCCAAAGGAATTGATTTTAACCTTATTCTGATCATCGCCTTATCACTTGCCCTGGGAACGGCTATGGTGAAAACAGGAGTTGCCAATGTCATTTCCCATTATACCTTCGAAATGCTTGTACCCCTGGGAGTCGTCGGTGTTATGGCCGGCATGTTCCTATTGACAAATTTGATGGGATCTGTAATTACAAACATTGCTACAGTGGCGCTAACATTCCCGATCGTATTAACATTTGCGATAAACTCAAACCTGAATCCAAAACCGTTTATACTGCTTGTTGCTTTTGCGGGTGCAGCTAATTTTATTACCCCGATCGGCTATCAGACAAACCTGATGGTATATGGCCCCGGACGGTATAAGTTCGGTGACTTTTTGCGTATTGGCTTCCCGCTGGCACTGATGTATATGATCGTGGCGGTAGCCGGTTTGATTTGGCAGTTTGATTTGAGATTGAATTAAGATGGTTGCAATTGTTACAATAGATGCAGTTGGTGCATTGGGTGGAGTTGTCAGGAAGAACGAAAAAAACTATCATAATGTCGGGATATGAAAATTTGGAAATTTATCAGATGGCATTTGATTATGCAATAGAAATTCATCATGCTTCGCTAAAACTTCCACAATTTGAACTTTTTGAACAGGGAAGTCAAATACGTCGCTCCTCGAAAAGTATAAAAGACCAGATTTCAGAAGGATATGGCAGAAGGAGATACAAAGCAGATTTTATCAAATATCTTATTTATGCCCACGCATCCTGTGATGAGCTAAAAGGACAATTGAAAATGTTGACAATATTATATCCGAATATAAAGGAATTTGCTGAGTATCAGGAATTATATCAAAAATTAAGCATAAAAATTAATAATTATATTCAATACGTAGAAAAAAACTGGAGAACATAACCATTGCACCTAATGTACCCATTGCACCCACAAAAAACCACCCATGGAAGATCTTAAAAACACAGCGATAACAGCATCAATTCAAGCCGGCCTGGCTATCCTCGAAGTTTATAACTCTGATGAATTTGATCTTGAGTTTAAAAAGGATAATTCACCTCTGACCCTTGCTGACCGCAAAGCCCATAATATTATTATGGAACATCTTATTGAAACAGGAATCCCGGTTCTTAGCGAAGAAGGAAAAGATATTCCTTATGAAGAACGGAAAGACTGGAAACTTTTCTGGCTTGTGGATCCGTTGGACGGAACCAAAGAATTTGTGAAAAAAAACGGAGAGTTCACAGTTAACATTGCGCTCATCAAAAACAACAAGCCTGTTATGGGTGTGATCTATGTTCCGGTGACAGACATACTTTATGTCGGAACAGTTAATGAGGGTGCTTTTATTATTGAGCATGTTACAAAACACAAACAGGAAACAGACCTCTTGAACGCAGCTAAAAGATTGCCTGAAAAAATAAATAAAGCTACTTTTAAAGTCGTAGCCAGCCGTTCGCACATAAATTCCGAAACGGAACAGTTTATTGAGAAATTGAAAAAAGACCATGATAAGATCGAGATCGTATCGAAAGGCAGTTCTTTGAAACTGTGTCTCATTGCAGAAGGGAAAGCAGATATTTATCCCCGTTTTGGCCCCACAAGCGAATGGGATACAGCAGCCGGACATGCAATTGTATTGGCTTCGGGAGGAAAAGTTGTACTGGCTGAAAATGAAAGTAAAGAGTTAATTTATAACAAAGAAAACATACTTAATCCGTATTTTATTGCGAAAAGAAATTAGCCCATCGGTGAAATTGGCAGAAATTAATCTTCAATGAAATTGACAGAAATTTAAAACAATATAAAAATCTCATTATTTTTCACCTAATTTCCATGTAATTTCAATCAAACATGAAAGATAACAAAAACAACATCCACCCGGTCTTCGATAAGATATTAAACCGACCTGACAAAGAGAAATTATTAAAACAACATTCACGGGTAATCTGGTTAACAGGTCTGTCCGGTTCAGGAAAAACCACTATCGGCCGGCATATAGAAATGGAGCTGAACAAACGTGGATATCTTACGCAGGTACTGGATGGCGATAATATCCGAACAGGTATCAACAGTAATCTGGGGTTTTCAGAAACTGACCGCCATGAAAACATCCGGCGCATTGCAGAAGTTTCAAAACTTTTTATGAATTGCGGGATTATCTGTATCAACAGCTTCATTAGCCCTACCCGCGAAATGCGGCACATGGCCATGAAAATCATCGGCAAGGAAAATTTTATTGAAGTTTATATCAATGCCCCGCTTGAAGTGTGTGAAAGCCGTGATGTGAAAGGGCTGTATCAAAAAGCAAGACGAGGGGAGATCAAAAACTTTACCGGCATTGATGCCCCTTTCGAACCTCCGCTGAACCCGGATATTGAACTGAAAACCGATGAACTGACTGTGGAAGAATCCGCTAAAAAAGCACTGGATTATATTCTGCCCATCATAATTTATAAGAGTACCTGACCAAAACAGAATATAAAACCTTTAAATTCCATTAGTATAAAGATAAATTAGGACATACGTTATAAATCCAAGAAAGTACTTGTTCATCGGATTGTCCAATAGTTTTCCGCAAGCGGAAAAAAATAATTCGATAAATTCGTCAAATTCAATGACCGGAACCAAATTTATGAAACAATATCAGGTACTAACGCTGCATGAGATCGCTTCGGTCGTCCTTCCCTCGCGATGATCAGGTTTCATAGCTTAGTTTAGAAGCTGAAACAGTGACGAACAAACAAAATTTAGTGACACGATTCTGCGAGGAGCACAGCGACGAGGCAAACTTAAACAGAATCCCAGAAAAAACCTATGAAATAACTACAGCCACTGGCGCTTTATGAGATTGCTTCGCCTTCGGCTCGCAATACTCGCGTTTCATAGCTTCATTCCGAAGCCTCTAGATGCAACAACCAAACAAAGTTATGAAGTGATATACTAACCTGACGAAGCAATATTCTGAAACACGATTCTGCGAGGACGCTGACCGGATGCCCCAGAAACTTACGCCGGTAGTACAGGGCGGCCGTGGCAGACTCAAAATAAAATTTCAGATTTAATTTAAACAATCGAAAAAGATGAACCTCAAAACCTCAAAAATATTAATAACCGGCACCGCCGGATTCATCGGATTCCACCTTGCCAAAAAGCTGCTCGAACGTGGAGATGAAGTTGTAGGCATTGACAACATCAATGACTATTACGATGAAAACCTGAAATATGCCCGGCTTGCCGAAACGGGTATCAGCCGCGATGCGGAAAACTGGCACATACCGGTGAAAAGCACAAAATATCCCAATTATTCTTTCATCCGGATGAACCTCGAAGACAGTAAAGAATTATCTGACCTGTTCGTCTCCGAAAAGTTTGATAAAGTTTGTAACCTGGCAGCGCAGGCTGGCGTACGTTACAGTCTTGAGAATCCACACACCTATATCAACAGCAACATTGTCGGATTTCTGAATATCCTTGAAGGCTGCCGCCACAACAATATTAAACACCTGGTTTATGCCAGTTCTTCAAGTGTTTACGGCAATAACACCAAGATCCCTTTAAGCACCCGTGATAGCGTGGACCATCCCATCAGCCTGTATGCAGCCACAAAAAAAAGTAATGAGCTGATGGCGCACACTTACAGCCACCTGTTTGGCTTTCCGACAACGGGTTTGCGTTTCTTTACCGTTTACGGACCTTGGGGACGCCCCGACATGGCGCTTTTCTTGTTCACCAAGGCCATACTGGAAGACAAACCCATCAAAGTCTTCAATTACGGAAAAATGATTCGCGACTTCACTTATATAGATGACATTGTG
>JAADID010000122.1 GCA_013151505.1 Chlorobiota bacterium
CAATATGATGGGATACGCCACATTCCATATCCTGCGGTATGTGATGTCGGTTTTGGCCATGAAAGGCAAAGATAGTTTTTGGTTTTATAAACAGGCATCATTCCGTTAAAATCCAGCCGATAATTAACCCAGATTTGTCATTAGGAAGTATGAACTAATGACAAGTGCGTTGGGATGTGAGGAGTATTAGGGTTAACCCCGCGTTAGAAAACCTTATTCCGAGGCCTCGGAATTTAGATTTTCTTATGCGAATTGTCATTTTAGTCAACTCTTCCCCAATAAATTAAATGTCATTATTATTTAATTAAATTTTTAAATGCTTATTTTAAATGACAATTTTGGGTTAAAAATATACCCATCATTAGGTATTGCAACGTTTGTCCGGCTCACATAGTTTTGCTCTGTATCAAAAAACTATGCGGATGAGGAAAATATTTTTTATGGGAATAACGGGATGGATCATGTTTTTTTATTTTGAAAACGAAAGTTATTCCCAGGATAATTCATCAAATAACTTTCAGTTGAACACCACTTCAAAAATGCTGATCAGCGACAAAAAGCTGAATATCGGCGGATACGGACAAATTGACTACAACCAGCCTTTTGGAGGCGGTACGCTGCAAAACGGGAAACTTGATGTGCACCGCCTGATCCTGTTTGTCGGTTACAGGTTTACAAATAAACTGAGCTTTGTCTCGGAGATAGAAATCGAGCATGCAAGCGAGATTTACATTGAACAGGCCTTTGTGAACTATGCGTTCAATACTTATCTGAATGTCAGGGGAGGCATGCTGCTCATCCCGGTGGGTGTCATCAATCTATACCACGAACCTCCGACCTTTAACGGGGTGGAACGCCCTCTGATTGATAAGTATATTGTTCCGACAACATGGCGTGAACTCGGTGCGGGTATTGCAGGAAGCATCCCGGATGCATCCCTGAAATACCAGTTTTATGTTGTTGGGGGCTTTAAAAGCTATGATAATGGCACAGCCGGTTTGACAGGCGAAACGGGTTTGCGGAAGGGACGTCAAAAAGGAATCGAGGCGATCATCACTTATCCGAATTTTACCGCCCGCCTTGATTATTACGGAATTCTGGGTCTGAACCTGGGATTGTCCGCTTATTTCGGGAAAACACAATCAACACTTTTCAACGGACTTGACCGCAATGATCCGGTTGCCGTTCAACGTGCAGACTCCTCGGTAGTCGGAATCTCACTGGCCGGATTCGATTTAAGATACACACGGAAAGGGTTTCACCTTCGGGGCCAGCTTTATTACAGCCGGATAAAAAATACGGAACAGTATAATTATTTTACGTCGGAGGATAACGAACCCAACGACCTGGGCAGCAGCATGTACGGATATTACATCGAAGTTTCGTACAATGTGTTTTATCCGTTTGAAAAAATAAAAAATAAACTGGTGCCGTTTGTCCGTTATTCCAGCTACGATACACAGGCAACCACAGCCGGGGACCTGCCTGTTAATGACGCTTATCAGGTTAATGTAATTACAACAGGGATCGGCTTTTGGTTCATCCCGCAGGTGGCAATCAAAACGGATGTACAATTTTTAAAAAACAAAATACAATCCCGGTATAACTATATGTTCAATGCAGGTATAGCATTAATGTTCTGATCATGATAAAAGGAAATTATTTTACAACGTGGGCCATGTTGGCGCTGGTGATCTTTTTAACGGCCTTCACGCCTTCGGGCAATCCGGTTTTAGCGGATAAGAAAATTACCAAAGCTGTGATTAAAACAATGAAAACGTCAGATTTTGTACTTAAACCGGCTGACAACCTGAACCGCTTATTGTGCTCCGTTTCAGGTAGTTTTTACTATATACTTTCCGGATCAGATACCCTGGGAACACTTTACAAAGGGCGGGTGAACAGTTGCAGGGCAGGGGGCTGCTCTTTAAGCTCCGGAGACGAAGCTATCGCTTTTGAATATTTTGATTATTTTTTTATAACCGACAGTAAGAATAACGTCCGGCGTGTAAAGGTTTTTAATTATCAGGCAACTTACGGACAGGAAATCATGAGCAGAGGATGGCTTAATCAGTTCAACGGACTTTCACCCGGCAAAAAGCTTGAATTCGGCAGGGACATCGAAGCCATCTCAGGAGCAACCGTTTCGGCAAAAGCCATCACTGACGATATTCAGAAAGTTTTAACTTGCCTGAATCAGTAGAAAATTGAAAGGAATTTTTTCCGAATTGTGAGATCAGGACGGCGGTTTCGATTTCTTTATTAAAGGTTTGATAACCTGGTCGAGCTCATGCATTTCGATGGCTTCGAGCAGAACATCCATATTCCGGATGGTTGACATATTCATTTCAAAGGCAGCGTTGATACCGGAAACTTTTCGAAGTTTTGACAGAATCTCTTCGAGTTGGTCATCGTCAACAATATTTTTGATTAACAAGAAAAAATCAATCCGCTGCCCCGGGATCAGCCGGCCTTTTTCATCCATGTTGGAGATCAGCATACATCTTAAATAGTTGCTGCCCTCGCTGTAATAATACCAGGAAAAGGCGCTTTCTCTTCCGGATATCCTGAGGTCGTCGTATTTTTTTAATTGAAAATTCAACGCATCGTTGATGAAGTATGCCAGGCGATAATCTTTCAGGGGGGTGACCAGGGCCAGTAAGCTGTAACCTTCAAAAAGATTTGATTCAACTTTAAGTTTTTTAGCCATGTTTCCAGTTTGTTTGCTCAAAGATAATAACAAAATATAATTTGTAGAATCTTAAAGTGAGAAAATCCCGAATAATAAATTATAACTGACTTTCAGTTAATTCTTTCCATGCTTTTTCCGAAGCAAGCTTTTCAGCTCCCCTGATCGTATAATCCTGGGCCTGGGCTATTTTTTTGTTGTCAATAAAAACGCCGACAAGATATTGTTTCTCCTGTTTTACACCGATTTCATCAATCACCTTAAAAGTCAGGTTCCGTTTTTCTTTTTGTGCCCATTCCAGCACCCGGCTTTTAAAATTGACTTCTGTGTTTATAAGTTCATTCAGATCGAAATGGATATTAATGATCCGTTTGATAATGATTTTTTTCGTGAACACAAAACCTTTGTCAAGGTACATGGCTCCCACAACGGCCTCAAAGGTATCGCCGGGAGCCGACCGGTTGGCATTGGACTGGGCAACAGATGAATTGATAAGCTTGTTCAGTCCCAGTTTGTTTGAAAGCTGGTTCAGGGATGAACGGCTGACAATCTTCGAGCGCATTTGGGTAAGAAAACCTTCACTCTTGTAAGGGAAACGTTTAAAAAGGAGGTCGGCGACAATGGCGCTCAAAATGGCATCGCCAAGATATTCAAGGCGTTCGTTATTTAACTTATAACCGTTTATCTGTTTTTCGGAAGCTGATTTATGACGCAAGGCAAGCTCATATAAAGAGATATGTTCCGGGTAAAACCCGAAGATGTTTCTTATCGCTTTATAAAGTGTTTTATCAGAAGTGAAATATAACTTAAAGCGCACTGTCAAAATCAACAAATCTTAGTCCAAAAATTTCTTGAATATTATTGATGCATTATGACCACCAAATCCAAAGGTGTTACTTAATGCGACATTTATTTTGCGTTCTTTGGCCTGATTAAAAGTGAAGTCAAGTTTGTTGTCAATTTCCGGGTCATCCGTAAAATGGTTGATCGTGGGGGGAACAACGTCATTTTTTACGGCGAGCAGTGTGGCGATGGCTTCAATCGCACCGGCGCCACCCAAAAGATGGCCTGTCATTGATTTTGTTGAGTTAATACTGATATTGTAAGCATGCTGCCCCAGAGTTTTAACAATGGCTTTGGGTTCAACAACATCGCCTACCGGGGTTGAAGTACCGTGTGTATTGATGTGGTCAATGTCTTCGGGATTGAGTTCCGCGTCTTCCAAAGCTGCTTTCATGCACAAATAGGCTCCGTATCCTTCGGGGTGGGGAGCCGTCATGTGATAACCGTCTCCCGAAAGGCCGGCTCCTGCCACTTCAGCGTAAATCCTGGCGCCCCTTGCTTTGGCATGTTCAAGTTCTTCAAAAACCAGGCTCCCTCCACCTTCTCCGATGACAAAACCGTCACGGTCTTTGTCAAAAGGACGTGAAGCTGTTGCCGGATCATCATTACGGGTTGATATGGCATGCATGGCATTGAAACCGCCAAGTCCTTCTTCGGTGATGGCTGATTCGGAACCTCCGGTTACAAAGGCGTCGGCTTTACCCAGCCGGATATAATTGAAAGCGTCTGCCAGTGCATTGGCCGAGGAAGCGCAAGCTGAAACCGTAGCAAAGTTGGGGCCGCGAAATCCATAATGAATTGAAATATGACCTGCCGCAATGTCGGCAATCATTTTGGGAATGAAAAAAGGGTTGTAACGCGGGGTGCCGTTGCCATTTACAAAGGCCGTCACTTCATCGTGAAAGGTTCGCAGGCCGCCAATACCCGAAGCCCAGATCACACCGACACGATCTCCGTCAATGCTTTCATCATCAAGGCCGGCATCGCTGATTGACTCTATGGCTGCAACCATGCCCAACTGCACATAACGGTCATATTTGCGCGCTTCTTTCCTGTCGAAATGGTCAAGGGGATTAAACTCCTTAACTTCGCAGGCAAACCTGGTTTTAAATTTTTCACAATCAAAAAGTGTGATTGGAGCAGCTCCGCTCACACCTTTTAATAATGAATTCCAGAAATCACCTGCATTATTTCCGATAGGAGTAATTGCGCCAATACCCGTAACTACTACCCGTTTCAGCTTCATGCTAAGAATGTTTTTTAGGTATGCGACTCAATATAGGTAATCGCATCGCCTACAGTTTCAATCTTTTCTGCTTCTTCGTCAGGTATGGAAAGGTTGAATTCTTTTTCAAATTCCATGATCAGTTCAACCGTATCAAGGGAATCGGCACCCAAATCATTGGTGAAACTTGCCTCGTCGGTAACTTCACTTTCTTCAACGCCAAGTTTATCAATAATAATGCTTACTACTTTAGCTCTGATGTCTGACATATTTTTAATATTTAATTGGTTAAACTTCTGCAAAGAAAGGCATTAATGAAATAAAAAACAATATTTTTTAAAAAAATACCAACAAGAATTGAAAATCAAATCCTTGTCACCTCATCAGGTGAATGAGAAAAATCTTTATATTCAGACGATTCTTTCTATTTTTGGTATCTGCAATCACATTCAACAGCCATGAAGAATATAGCCATCTTTGCCTCGGGCAATGGCACCAATGCCGAACAGATATCGAAATATTTCAGGGGAAATCCTGAGATCAGGGTCAGCTTAATTCTCACCAATAATCCGAAGGCATTTGTCCTGAAGAGAGCCGAAAAACTGGGAATCCCCTCTTTCGTATTTGACAGGGATCTTTTTTATAAAACGGAAAAAGTATTACAAGTCCTTCAGGAACATCAGATAGAGATGATTGTATTGGCCGGATTCATGTGGCTTGTTCCCGGATACCTGATCAATGCTTACCGGGATAAAATTATCAATATTCACCCTGCACTTCTGCCGAAATATGGTGGAA
>JAADID010000206.1 GCA_013151505.1 Chlorobiota bacterium
ACGCGGACGGTCATCTTCGGCCCACTGGTTTATGGGTTGGTTATGGGGTTTTGTCGGCATAATGACAAAGATAGGGAAAAAGTGAGCTAAAACCGGGTGAAGCTTAATATTCTATGACTTTTTTCAAAAAGACAAAAAATTCGGATTTTTTTATAATTTTACACAACTCAATTAATTGCCCGAAACAATGCTTTTTCCCCGCCTTAAAACGGTTTTACTTGATTTACTGGCCAGCCCTTTTTTTCTTGCCATACCCCTGGCATTGGTGATTATCTTTTTCCTGCCAATAACCTCCTCGAAATATGAAGCCAGGCTTTTACATTCCGAACTGGTCAACAAGCCCAATTATCATGTAGTTTTTGTGGATTTAAACCATGATGGGAAATCAGAACAACTTATCTTTTTTCATAATTTCATTAATAAAGAAGCCTCTGTAAAAATATTGACCCATGCGGGAATCAATTACGATCAATGGAATTTTAACGGTTATTTTCAGTTAGAGCCAAAACAATTCTTCTGGGCTGATTTGGATGGAGATGGTTACCCCGAAGTGTATGTCTTTTATTATCACAATGATTCGGTTTTTCTCGGAGCCTTTCAGCCCTATCCGGACAAGAGATGGTTGTTTAAGAAGATGTTAATCTCTAAAGTATGGACAAGAGATGGTAAAATTGACTATTCCATTCCTAATATTAAAGCAGTCGATATGGATGGGGACGGGTATAAAGATTTAGTGTTTGCTTTGCTGGCCGGTTATTCGAGACAACCACGCAGTATTTTTATTTTTAATCTCAGGAAGAATACTTTGATAAGTTCTTCGTCCATAGGGATCAATCTTTCCGATATAGTGATTACTAAAATGGATGAGGATTCGTTACCTGAGATTTATTGTGGTTCCGATACACCCGGTAATATCAACGGTACCATGCATATTCCTTATGATGATTACAATTCTTGGTTTACAGGGTTTTCTCATCATCTACGATTTTTGTTCCCGCCCATTGAGAATAAAGGGTATCCCTCTTCTGTATCCGTTATGCCTTTTGTGAATAACAATGGGAAAAGATTTATTGTTGCTCTTTTTTCAAATACCACAACGGGATTACTGAAAGTCAGATTTTACACAAAGGGGAGCAGGTTATATTCAGAAAAGGTTTTTCATTTTACTTCCGGCCAAATGAATAAGATTGTTATGGGGAATCTTTATGGAGAACGGTTGTTTCGTGATGAATCATATCTGCTTGTTTTTAAATACAGTAACTACTTTCTGTTCATCAATGAAAAGTTGAAAATCAAAAAAATAAAAGTGGACAAAGAGCTGTCAGGATTACTGTTTTCAGGAGACTTGGATGGCAAAGGTAAAAAGGAATATATTTTTCTATCAACCGATAATAAAAAGATTATTATTACGGACGATCATTTTGCTAACGAAGTGAAGTTCCCCATACATTTCAAGAATATTTATACTTTCTTTTCTGCATTCAGTTACGGAATTCTAAAGAACGGGTATGCTAAAAATGAACTTTATCTTTCTTATGACGGTCGGGTGTACTTTTATTCTTACGGCTTTAATCCGTTTTATTATCTGAAATATCCTTTGTGGCTGCTCGTTTACGGGATGGTGGCTTTTGTTCTGTGGTTTGCCCAACGTATGCATCGTGTGCAGCTTTTGCGAAAACAGCAAATTGAGGAAACCATTACCGGGTTGCAAATGAAGACGCTGAAAAATCAGTTGGATCCTCATTTCATGTTTAATGTACTCAACGGGCTTGCCACCAACGTGGCCATGGGAAATAAAGAGGAAACTTATGATCAGATAGTCCGTTTTAGTCAACTTCTGCGTGGACTGCTTCTAAAGGCAGACAATATTGATACCAGTCTTAAGGAAGAACTGGATTTTGTGAAAGATTACCTCGAACTGGAGAAATTCCGTTTTAAAAAGGATTTTGAATACCATATTTCTAAGGATGAACATGTGAACATCGAACAACGGTTGCCGCAAATGCTTATCCAGTTACTGGTTGAGAATGCCATTAAGCACGGCCTTCGAAACAAAGTCGGATTGAAAAAAGTGAATATCCGACTTTACTCTAAGGATGGTAATACCATCATCGAAGTTACTGACAACGGCATTGGTCGCAAAGCAGCCGCCCTGCGACGGCCCCGACCGGGGAAAGGCCTGAAGTTACTCCGCGACCTGATTCGCCTGCATCGCAAAACAGGCGGGAAAGAGATTTCCATTCAATATACTGATCTACATGATGATAACGGACGTCCTGCCGGTACTGTGGTGAAAGTGGTATTGATGGGATAGTCCCGATTCCCCTTTTTTTATACGTTTTTCCCCATTTTTATTCCAATAAATCCTTCTGATAATACCCAAAATCAACTTTTTATGTGCTGTTTTTTTCTCGTTTAAGGCCAAATTAGGCTCATTCATACAGAAAAAGGGGACGTTGGTACAATGGCAGCGAAAATGCTTGGAAATGAGATGATCCAATGATAACTTTGAAGCGAAGAAAACCTGTAAACTATTGGATGGATTTTCATTAGTAAAATTGTATTTAGCAAAATGATTCTCATCAGACTTATTTCTGACTTAAAAATATAAGACAATACAATACAATTAAATATGAATTGCCAATTTATCAAAAGGACAAATAAATAGAATGTTTATATAGATTTAAAATACAACAATTATGAAAAACAGATGGTTTACCAAACGAATATTTATTTTTGTTTTACTTTTTGCCGGATTTATTTCCTATTCTTCTGCTCAGGAGTGGAAAAACAATTTGCCGCAAAACAAAGCTAAAAATCATACCCTTACTTTAAAAGATTATCAAAAAGCTTTTTATAGTTATTTTAAAGAGGCAAAGGTTGGAGAAACCAAAGGCACGAAGGAAAATAAAGTTAAGGATGAAACTTGGGAGAAATTCAAACGATGGGAATGGTATTGGGAAACGCGTGTTAATCCGGTTTCCGGAGCATTTCCCCGTACAACTGCCTTTGATGTTTATCAACAATATTTAAAAACACATTCCAATACAACCAACCAAAACAGCCAGCCTTGGATAAGCAAAGGCCCTGTTAAGAGTGCTGGTGGCTACGCAGGCTTAGGCCGTATTAACAGTGTGGCTTTTAGCCCGGTGGACACCAATGTGCTCTATGTCGGTTCTGCTGCCGGCGGCGTATGGAAAACCACTGACGGTGGCTCTGATTGGACCCCTCTCGGGGATTTTAACAAATCACTGGGTGTATCTGATATAGTAGTGGTAAATGAAGGTGGTGATGATATTATTTACCTTGCAACCGGAGATAGAGACCATTTTGATACCCGTTCGGTAGGAGTACTTAAATCAACAGATGGTGGGCAAAGTTGGTATACCACCGGCCTTCAATGGGAACCCCGGCAAGGTAATGTGGTTTTTCGGTTACTTATTGATCCCGAAGACAACAGCATCTTATATGCCACTACAAATAACGGGCTATATAAAACAACCGATGCCGGCCAAAATTGGAATATTATCAATAATTTGCCTTTTCGTGATTTAGAATTTCAGCCTGGTTCCAATACGCGTATGTATGGAGCTTCAGCGCAAGATGGTGCGATTTATTATAGTGAAGATGCCGGCCAAACATGGACTAAAGCCATCGACAATGCCGATAATAGGTGGACAGAACTGGCAGTTACCGCCGATAGTGCCAATGTGGTATATGCTGTCATGGCTAATGCCAACGGAGGCTTGCTTGGCATTTATCGGTCGAAAGACGCAGGTCAAACCTACGTTCTGGTTTTCAATAAATTGAATTTGCTCGGGTCCGGTTATGGTTTTGATTCCGGTGGGCAGGGATGGTACGATTTGAGCATCGCTGTGGATCCACACGATGCCAATAAAGTTTTTGTGGGAGGTATTAACACCTGGATGTCCGAAGATGGAGGAAAATCATGGAAGTTAAGCAGCTATTGGAAATACTCATTTAACGGACAAAACAACGATGTTGTTCATGCTGATAAACATGAGCTTGTTTACCAAAGCTC
Source organism: Chlorobiota bacterium (assembly GCA_013151505.1). Taxonomy (GTDB): domain Bacteria; phylum Bacteroidota; class Bacteroidia; order Bacteroidales; family F082; genus JAADID01. Next base: position 4,043 of record JAADID010000206.1, read on the forward strand.
GACAAATGCGCTTTTTGAATGTAACGATGGAGGTATTTATAAGAAGGACTACGGTAAACATTGGTCTTATATCGGTAGTGGTATAATCGTCAGTCAAATTTATCGTTTGGGAACCTCTGCTACGGTAAAAGGAGAAGTCATCACAGGACTACAGGACAACGGAACCAAATTATTATCAGGAAATAACTGGAGCGATGTTTTAGATGGTGATGGTATGGAAAGCCTGATTGATTATACCGATAATAATACGCAATATGGAGAATATACCAACGGTCAGATTTACCGAACCAAAGATCATTGGCAATCACCGGGAACAAAAATAAATTCAGGACTTTGGGGAAATGCAGCATGGGTAACGCCATATGTTATAAATCCCATAAATCACAAAACTTTATATGTGGGGTATCAGGATGTCTTTAAATCAACAGATCAGGGTGATAACTGGGTTAAGTTAAGCTATTGGGGAGGGGAAACATTACAATCCATTGCTGTCTCAGCATCAGACACCAATTATATTTACGCTGCAACTTTCAATATTATTTATAAAACTGCCGATGGTGGGAAAACATGGAGTGATATTACAGCCAACCTTCCCCAAGCTCAAATCACTTACGTGACAATTAAAGATAATGACCCAAATACAGTTTGGGTTACCATGGGTGGGTATAATAATTTAGGCGTTTTTGAAACAGCGAACGGTGGTAATTCCTGGCATAATATTTCTTCCGGCCTTCCGGCTATTCCTGTAAACAGTATAACTCAAAATAAACTTCACGGCTCAACCGAACTTTTTGCGGGAACCGATGTGGGTGTTTTTGTTCGTAAAGGAAATTCCGGCTGGCAACCTTTTAACAGCCAACTACCCAATGTTGTAATTGATGAATTGGAAATCCATTATGATAGTTTAAAAAGTGCAACGTTATATGCAGCAACCTATGGCAGAGGTCTGTGGTCTGTTGATATTTCCCATGAAATAAACGGGTCTTCAAATATTCCTCAAAATATTCTTCTCGGGAAAGGTTGGAACATCATCTCCTTTAACATAACACCGGATTCTCTGAACATGTTGTCTATGCTTCAGCCGTTTATAAAAAGAAACGAACTGGTTAAAGTGATAGATGAGAAAGGCAACTTTATTCAGGATATATCGGGTACAGGGTGGGTAAATACCATAGGTGATATGGACAATACCGAAGGTTATTATATTAAAGTTACCGATGAGGATATACTTAAAGAATCAGGCCGGTTAGTTACACTGCCGTTTGGTATTTCCCTTGAAAAAGGATGGAATATTATCGGGTATCCGCTTCAAAGTGGCCAGGGGGCAAAAGCAGCTTTACAAACCCTGATAGATTCATCCTATTTTGTAAAAGCAATTGATGAATCAGGAGGGTTTATTCAATACATTTCGGGTATAGGCTGGATGAATACTATTGGCAATTTTGAACCGGGCGAAGGCTATTATGTAAAAGTTTCCCGGAACACGCAT
>JAADID010000319.1 GCA_013151505.1 Chlorobiota bacterium
TGAATATCTTATTTTTGGCTTTGCCGTAAAAGGTTGGATAACGAATGAGAGTCAAAGAACCATATCATCTTTTTTCGCAGCCGCTTCAATATTATAATCAAATCATCGAAGATATTGAAAAAGCACGTGAATATGTGTATATCGAGACTTTCAGGTTAAGTAAAGATGAGATTGGTGATAAGTTCAAGGAATTACTGACCCGTAAGGCCAAAGAAGGCGTGGAAGTGAAGCTGCTGATCGATTACTGGGGAGCCGGGCCGGTTAACCACGAACATTTCGATGAGCTGATCGCCAATAAGGGAGAGGTCAGGTTTTTTGAGAAGATCAAGATCGGTACGGAATTTTTTACACAGGGCCATAAACGCAACCACCGCAAACTGATACTGGTTGATGACGAGATATCCTGGATCGGCTCTTCAAACATCACCGGTTACAACCTCAACTGGCGGGAATCAATGCTCCGGTTACGGTCGTATGACCTGACGGTTAATCTGGCGAAAATGTTTATGCAGGATTTCAGGATTTATAACAAATATATTTTCAATAAGGCCTGGAATACGCGGATTGTCAAAGCCGGAGGATTTACCATTGTGAGGGATGCCCCGTCGGTGGCGGTTAAACGGATCAACCAGCAGTTCATCCGGATGATCAAAAAAGCCCAAAAATCAATATGCATCGAAACTCCTTACTTTTTACCCGGTTTTCTTTTGCGGAAAGCCCTTGTGGACGCCTCACGCCGCGGAGTGGATGTGAAGGTGATCCTTCCCAAGCAGTCGGATGTGAACCTGGTTGACATTTTAAGGAACAAATACCTGGGTCCGCTCTGCAAAGCAGGTGTGGACTTTTTATTTTACGGCCCCAATAACCTGCATGCCAAGCTGATGCTGATAGACAGCCTGCATTTTGCCATCGGGTCGTCCAACTTCGATTACCGCAGCTTCCGTTACATGTACGAAATCATGCTGATCGGCAGTGAACCTTCCATCGCACGGCAGATGCATACACACATTGAAAAAACCATCGCCGACTCCGCACCTTTCGATCTGGAAAGCTGGTACAACCGCCCGACAATCAACAAATTGTTCGAGTGGATACTTTTACCATTCAGGCATTTGCTTTAACCCGTTTTCCCTTCTCCCCGAACCCGCCGGTTGAAACATCACAGCTACTTCGGTAGCAAACGGCAGGGGTGGCATTTAATAATAATCCCGGCAGGTGATCTTGAGAAATTCAGCCCTAATCATTATAGATTTTTTCATCCGGTAACCCGGCGCCTTCCGCATCGTTTTCGATGTCACGCCCTTTCAGACCCTGTGCCAGGAACTCTTTATAAAATTCATGCTGGATAACCAAATCCATGATTTCATTAGTCCCCGTCCAGATGGTAATAAGCCGGGTATCCCTGAGCATTTTTTCCACAGGATAAATATTGGTGTAACCAATACCGCCCATGATCTGCATGGCATGGTTTACAACTTTCCAGGCCGCTTCGGTAGAGAATTTTTTGGCTTCTGACACCATACGGCGGATTTCTCCGGATGTTACCGGGGCATCTGCTGTTTTGGCAGCGAGGTAGTTAATGGCCCTGGAAGCATCCAGCAGGGTAAGGCTGTCCGATACTTTGGCGCTGACAGCCTCGAAAGCACGGATTTTTTGGCCGAAAGCCTTACGTTTATCGGCATACCGGGCGGCTACTTCAAAAGCTCCCCGTGCCATTCCGACAGCAGCACCGGCTGATGTCAGGCGTTCGGGAACCATCATTTGATGGAAAACACGGGTGCCGTTGCCAATACCGTCTTCACCTCCCAAAACGTTTTCCAGCGGAACGGCAGCATCTTTAAATACCAGACGTCCCGTTCCGCCACCACGGGTACCCATGAGTCCATACACATGTTTCACCTCCACGCCGGGCCCCCGTTCCACCAGAAAAGCGGTCATGGCCTTTTTCGGGTCTTCAATGCCGTCAACAATGGCGTAAACCAACAGCAGGTCGGCCCCTTCGGCTCCCACAACGAAGCGTTTTTGCCCGTTCAGGTAAAACATATCCCCTTTGCGGGTGGCTTTGGTCGTGGCAGCAAAAAAATCGGAACCGCCGCGGGGTTCGGTAAGCCCTTCGGCAACTCCTGTTTCCCCTTTTAACATGGGTACGAGGAAACGTTGCTTTTGTTCTTCCGTACCAAAAACATGGATGGCTTCACCCACAATGGAAATCAGCGAGTAGAGGCATCCCAGGGAAGTCCCCAACACACCCACTTCTTCCAGCGCTACCATTTCGCTGGTCCAGGGCAGGCCCGATCCCCCCAGTTTTTTGTCAAAACGTAATCCCAGCAGGTTTCTCTTTCCCGCTTCGCGGATAAACTCCATAGGGTATCTTACTTTATCTGCATCCATATCCAGCAAAAGCTGACGGGGCACCCATTTTACAAAATCCCGGACTTTGTCCCGCAGGGCAAGGTCTTCTTTGGTTAATAATTCATTTATTGACATAATTTTGATTTTTTTGTTTTCTTTTAATTATTTTGTTTCCGAATATTGATCACGAAGCGCTTTTTTATTGAGCTTTCCGGCGCTGGTCAGGGGAATCTCATCCACAAAAACAAATTGGTCGGGAATCCAGAATTTGGCCAGTTTGCCTTCTTTTGTCTTCATGATGAGAAAATCGGTCAACTCTTTGGGAGTTACTTTTTCAGATGCTTTTATAATGGCCAGCGGACGTTGTCCCCAGTGCTCATCTTTTCTGGGGATAACGGCTACCTGGGCAACGGCAGGATGTTCTGAAATAAGGGCTTCAAGCATACCGGTGGGTATCCATTCGCCGCCACTTTTGATGGCATCGCCTTCACGGTCAGCTACATAAAGCAGGTTGTTGGCATAAAAAAAGCCCAAATCGCCGGTGCGAAACCATCCGTCAATAAAATGTTTTTTACTGATTTCAGGTTCTTTAAAATATCCCTCGGGCAACCAGGGGCTTCTTACCCATACGGCGCCCAGAGTTTCCCCGTCGTGGGGGACCTCTCTGCCTTCATTGTCTCTAACCGATATTTCCACCAAAGGCAGGGGGCGCATGCCCACACGCCGCCATTCAAGGGCTTCGTCCGTGTCGGGTTCTACCTCTTCGGGAACCACTGAAATGGCAGTGGCCAACTGATCGGAACCCCCATAGATCAGGCTGAAATTTACACCCGCCTGTTGGGCTCTTTGTGCAATTCCTGAAGCAAAAGGACTGCCACCGGTAAGCACTTTAATGTTCCCGAAACCTTCCTGATTGAGCAACATTTGCAACTGTGTGGGAACCATGTTCAACCAGCTTACCTTTTCTTTTTGAATCAGCGCCATTTGTCCTGCCGCATCTGCGGCTCCGGGCAAAACCAGTTTTGAACCCAGGTAAACAGGAAAAAAAGCCATGCCCCAGGCGTGAATATGAAAAAAGGGAATAAGCGGCATAAACACATCACGGCTGCTGACCCTTGCCCCGTATTTGTGGAGGGCCAGATGATGGAAAAGCTGGATGGCGCCATGAAGGATGGTACGGTGCTTATAACGGATACCTTTGGGTTTGCCTGTGGTTCCGGTGGTATAAAAAATGGAGAAAATATCATTTTCGTTTATTTCGTTTGCTCCGGCAGGTTCTTTTTCCTCGCCTTGTTCCAAAAGGTCCTCATAATGATAAGCATTTTGTGCATCGGGAAGGGGTTGTCCCCGGTCGTCACTCATGAGGACCCAATTAGGGAATTTTGAAAACAAGGGTTTGACAGCCGCAGCAAAAACATCCGACACAAAAACCCATTCATCCCCGGCGTGGATCATGGAATAGACCATTTGTTCGGGCGCCAGCCTGAAATTAATGGTGTGCAAAACAGCACCTAGCATTGAACAGGCATAGTGCATCTCAAGAAAACGATGGGTGTTAACATCCAGAACGCCGATGACCGTTCCTTTTTTTACCCCTTTTTTGCTTAAGCTATCTGCCAGTTGTAAAACCCTTGCATAAAACTGCCGGTAAGTGAATTGTTTGCCGTCAGAAACGATGACCTGTCCGGGATGTGTAATGATGGCATGATGCATCAATTGGTGTACAACAAAATTTTTCATGGTTTAAGATATTTAATCGTTAATTGTCTGTAAACAAGGTTGTCTTTTTTATTGAACAGCATAACAGTTAACCGGAATAATAAATTCTTTTTTCATTTTAAAAAGCACATTTCGGGACGGATTTACACTGATCAAAATTAACAAATAAAGCTGAACGGGAAAGTGAAAACAATCCGTTAAATCATTAATTTTGCCCACCCCTCCGGGGAAATTCAATTTGTTCATCTTTAAAACTTAATATTCAAATGGATAACATCATGTCAGGTCAGTTAACTTCAAAAGAGGCTATGGCCCTTGAAGATAAATACGGAGCGCATAATTACCATCCCCTCCCGGTTGTGGTTGCCAGGGGCAGAGGAGCCAAAGTGTGGGATGTGGAAGGCAGGGAATATTTTGATTTTCTGTCGGCCTATTCGGCCGTCAACCAGGGGCATTGCCATCCCAGGATCGTGGATGCCCTTACGGAACAGGCTCAAAAATTAACCCTTGTTTCCCGTGCATTTTACAGCGATGCGCTCGGTGTATATGAAAAATACATTACCGAATATTTCGGGTACGACAAAGTGCTGCCCATGAACACGGGCGCCGAAGCAGATGAAACAGCCATTAAGTTATGCCGCCGTTGGGCTTACGACAAAAAAGGCATCAAATCCTACAAAGCGAAGATCATCGTATGCGCCAATAACTTCCACGGGCGTACCGTTACAGTCATTTCGATGTCCACCGACCCTGAGTCACGGGGCGGTTTCGGGCCGTTTACTCCCGGTTTCGAGATTATACCTTACAATGATTTAAAAGCCCTGGCCAAAGCGTTGCGTGATCCCAATGTGGCAGGATTCCTTGTAGAGCCTATTCAGGGGGAAGCCGGCGTAGTGGTTCCCGATGAAGGGTACCTTTCAAAAGCTTACAACATGTGCAGGGAAAAGAATGTGCTTTTCATTGCCGATGAAGTGCAGACCGGTATTGCCCGTACGGGAAAACTGTTGGCCTGCGACTATGAAAACGTAAGGCCCGATATCCTGATCCTCGGTAAAGCACTGTCGGGCGGTGTCTATCCCGTTTCGGCCGTGCTGGCTGACGACGACATCATGCTGAACATCAAGCCGGGACAACACGGTTCCACATTCGGAGGCAACCCGGTGGCTGCACGTGTGGCCGTTGCAGCGCTGGAAGTAGTGAAAGAGGAAAAACTGGCGGAAAGAGCCGACAGGCTGGGTAAGATATTCCGTGCGGAAATGGAGAAGACCGGCTCCGACATGATCGGACTGGTTCGCGGAAAAGGCCTGCTGAATGCCGTGGTAGTCAATCCCAAAGGCGACAAGACTGCCTGGGATGTTTGTGTAAAAATGGCTGAAAACGGCCTGCTTGCCAAGCCGACCCACGACCACATCACATTATCCGGTTTGCCCCGCCGCTGGTCATCAGCGAGGAAGAGCTCATGGAAGCTATTGAGATCATTAAAAAATCGGTGCTAGCATTTTAGGGCTTCACGCAGCGACGCAGCGAACGCAGCGTGATATTTTTCAAAGTTAAAGCTCTGGAAATGATTTGCCATCAGGGCGTTTTGCGGCATACCGTTAAAAACTCTTTTGATTCACGGGTCAGCGATCCCCCTTGAAAATCACCAAAAATGCGGTAAGATTCGAACAGGGAACGTTCGGCGAGGTGTTCCAGCTCGTACCGGAAGAAAAATCGTAAAGGAAAGCTCCAGCTTTCCTTTTTTGTTTTACCTTCCGTCCACTGCAACGTAAATTCGGTTGCAATGATCTGATTGATCAGATCAGGACGGGTGGTGACGGAACGGGTGACCTTGTTTCCCCATTCATCCTCGTCTTCAAAATCAACGAAGTTTTCAAATCCTTTTTTAAGGTATTCCGGGTCGGGGACAAAAGCATCGAAAATGAACGTACCGCCGGGGTTGAGATGCCGGTACACATTGTTCAATGCTTTTAACTGGTCTTCTTTTTCAATGATGTGCGACATCACCCGGAAAGGGGCGATCACCAGGTCGAAGCGGAAATCGAAATGAAAATCTACAATGCTTTGCCGGCTGATGCGGTAATGTTCGCCGGGATCAATTTTATCGTAAAGTTCTTCCAGCATGGCGCTGCTGGTGTCTATACCATAGATGTCGGCTCCTTCCACCAGTGCCGTTTTAAACAACCGCCCCGTACCCACGCCGGCTTCAAGTGTTTTCCCTTTTGTGTTGAATATCTGTTTCAGGTAATAATCCTTATCCGCCGGGTCGCGCATCCCAAAATATATGATGTCGTAGAAGCGGGCAAAGTTTTTGGGGTATTCGTGGGAGGGTGGCATGGAGGAGGTCGGTTTAAAATATTGTTAAAAAATGAATGAGTTTCAAATCCTGATGTTATTTTTATGAAAGAATTACAGTTTCAATTTTTTAAAGATCTGTTTGTACAAAATTACGAAATAGTATTTAAACTGGTAGTGGAGCCCAAAAACTGACATTTAACATATCCGTTTACTCTCCAACCGGAAGAATGTGTATCTTACACTCCCTTTTATTCAGGTAACTTTGATTCATCAAAATCCAACAATTATGAATATTTCTTTACTTTCAAAAAGCAAATGGTTTGCTTTGGCTTTACTGATTTCACTGGTGTTCTCGCCGTGGATGAGTTACAGCCAGGAGCAATCTCAAAACCCCAATCTGGACCAGGTTCCTCAGTGGTATCTTGAGCAGGCCCGTAACCGGGTGCTGTTGCCCTCGGAGGTGATCACCGTTAACAATTTCGACAATTTTTACCTCGGTGTTGACTTTGCGGAAGGCCACATCAGCGCGAACCCTCAGGAAGCCACCGAATTTTTCACGGCTTTCAATGTGGATGCCGCCCATTATACCCTCGACGGCCATGAGTGGTTCAACACGCAGCCGGCATGGGGTTCACAAGTGTGGGGCGACCCGGTAACGGCTTACGACAGCCTCGGTAACCTGTATTACGAGATCATGTTCGGCAGCAGTGGTGTCCAGGGCTGTAAGGTAGTCCGCTCGGATGACAACGGCCAGACATGGGAAGCGGCGGTTACGGCCATCACCGGAAACGACAAAAACTGGATTGCCTGCGACC
>JAADID010000320.1 GCA_013151505.1 Chlorobiota bacterium
AAGTACCGTCAACCGGTGTGCCGAAGGTGCCATCTGTGGTGTATGCAACCATCACATCATTACCACTGGCATTTTGTGTCCAGCTCAAATCGATTTGATCTGTACCAGCGGTAACGGCAGTAAAATTTGTAGGATTGTCAACACCACCTGATACTGTTTCACCAAAGTTAAAATTATCAAAGTCTCCTTTTGAAGTAGAGCTTGAACTGGTTGAATGAGCCCAAATCGGTCCACTATATTTCATATTTACATCGTCGAAAAATGTGTTATCTGCGGAAGATGATGTTGCCGAATTGGCATCAATATCTGTCGGTACAGAGATTGCCGGACCTAATTCCCAGTAAAATGTCCAGTTTCCGCTGGCATCAACTTCAATCCTTACATTGACACCGTCACTTCCGGAGTTATCCCAATCCAAACCAGTTTGAACAACATTAGTCAGCGGATTAGTACCTGAAATGCCGTCTGTAAAATAGCCAAGGACTAATTCATCGTTTGTTGCAGTCCATAAAACTGCCCAGCCGTCAACCGTGCTTGAAGAAAAATCATTTTCATTACCTACCAGTACCCAACCTAAACTATAGTTACTACTACCCCAACCGGAAGGATTTCTGTAGAGGTGAAAATGAAAACTCCAGCCATAAGTACCATTTCCAAGATCAAAACCAGAAACCTCATTAGTAAGATCAATGGATGCGTTTGTAGGTTCAAGTCCTGAAACACCACCTGTAATTGCAAGCAATACATTAGAGGCAATTTGTAGTTGTTCAGGATGGCCACTTTCCTCATTTTCTGTCCAGGTTGAATTACCAGAAGAAGTTGTTCCCATGGTATAATTATCGGTTCTGTTAAAATCATCAACAGTGGAATAATTAACCTGCGAAAAGGCACAATAATTGGCCAACAGCAAAATCAAAAACATAATTTTTTTCATAGTACAATTATTTAATTTGAGATTAATTTGGTTTCATCATTTGGGAAATGATCTATTATACAAGATTTCAAAAGTAGAGAATGAAAAGAAAAGGGTTTTATGGAATTGTTAAATTATTATTAACAATTTGAGAATTATATTAACAAAATATGAGAGACGAATAGAAAATCTATTATGGTGTACTCTTTTTGGCAATCAATCCCACGGAGGCTACACCCGGAAGTTCAAATTTTGAATATTTGTTTTCCACGCGCACTTTGCAAATACCGGCTTCATAAACAGGCATTTCCTTACGGACTGGCAGTTCGACTTTCCATAGTCCATCACGCTGAATTCCAAGCCAGTTCCCTTCCTTGTCTTTCAGGTCGAAATCATAATCGCGTGAGCGGGTCGTCCCATCCGGTGTGTAAAAAGTGATATTCACCCAGAACTTATCCAAAGGATATTCTTTAGTGTGTGAAAGGGGAAGGTAAAAATCCAGAACGTCATTTTTCCTGACGGGCACATCAAACCAGAAAACATCAAACCTTTTCCAGACCTGGTTTGTCATTTTATATTCTTTATTGAAGTAATCGGGTTTACTATTGCATGAACCCAACATAAAAGTTGCTATGATTACCAGTATGATTATTTTTCTCATGGTTGATTTTTCAGGTTTACAAAAATAGCAATTCGGATTTACGATAGACACAGATCGGTGCTGATATAACGCTGATTTTTCTATAATCAAATATTCAAAAAATAATTTTGCTTTTTCGAATGATTCGAATTTACTTTATCGTGTGAAGAACAATTTCTTTTCTACATTTGCTCCATGTCAAAAACGGCAAAGAAAAAATATTATGTGGTCTGGCGGGGTTTCAAACCGGGAATTTACGAAAGCTGGGAAGAATGCAAAAAACAGGTAACCGGTTTTGACGGCGCCAAATACAAGTCGTTCACTTCACGTGAAGAAGCAGAGCAGGCTTTTGACGAGTCTTATGAAACCGTTGTGGAACGCAAAGGGAAAAAAGACCTGCTCAAACTGACAACCGGTGAAAAGCCTATTTTAAACAGTATATCAGTGGATGCCGCCTGCAAGGGCAATCCGGGGATTCTCGAATACCAGGGTGTTTTTACGGATACGGGCACCCCTTTGTTCAGACGCGGCCCCTATGAAATGGGAACCGTAAACATTGGTGAATTCCTCGCCATTGTCCTGGGCCTGGCTGGCTGAAAAAGCATAAGCTTGATTATCCCGTTTATTCCGATTCACGGACGGCCATTGCATGGGTACGGAACAAACGGGTAAATTCAAAGCTAAAACGGACTAAAAAAAACGCTAGGCTGTTTGCCGATGTGGATAAAGCGGTGAAATGGCTGAAAGAAAACGATTACAACAATCAGGTACTGAAATGGAACACCAAACTCTGGGGTGAGATACCGGCTGATTTCGGAAGGAAGTGATTTTTGTGTCACGCAAAGACGCCAGGACGCAAAGGGATTTTTCACGCAGCGGCGCGGCGATCGCAGCGGTTTGTTTCACGCGGAGGCGCGGAGGATTATTTTTCCTATGAAACCGAAAACAATCAACTTACGTTCAGCTCTGAGGCATCTAAAGGCAGGATTGTGTGCTGGAATGCCGTGAGAGTCCCAGACCTATGAAACAAACATTTTATTGCTCCCATTAGTTGTTCAGGCCTCCCACGTCAGCTTACCCGCTTGCCTTCCCGGTTTCCTCGGAGCTAAACGACCTAATTTGGTTTTCTGTTTCTGTTAATAATCCCAATCCTTTATCTCATTATAAAGGTCTTTCCATTCGGGATTGAATTGATTGATGAGGGCAATTTTCTTTGCTCTTTTCCACGACTTGATCTGCTGTTCCCGGGCAATGGCTTCTTCAATGGTCAGAAAGGATTCGTAATACACCAGTTTATCTACATTGTATCTCGCTGTGAATGAATCAGGATAAACTTTGTTCTTGTGTTCATATATCCTGTTTGCAAGTGATACAGTTGAACCGGTATATAAGACGGTGTTTTGTTTTGTGGTTGTGATGTAGGCATATCCACCGCGTACCATAGGCTTTTTTATGTTATGTGTTATGGTTTTTATTATTATCCTATGAAACCGGCCCCAACCAACTTATGTTTAGTTCCGAGGAGCAGTTACGTGGGCCGGGGTGTTAAAGCGGCGTGGGAATCCCCTTCCTATGAAACACGACACTTTCTCTCTCACATTTGCTGAATGGGACTCCCACGGAATGGCCTCCTCTTTTTACTCCCCACACCATTCCTCGGAGCTGAACGAGGTAGGGAGTTTTCTGTTTCAGTTGCCCTCGCGTACCCAGTAACCCATACCACGTCTTGTATCTTGGTTCTTCTGTCTTGGTTCCTGGCTCTTAACACCTAACCCTAAAGTAACTTCAGCGCGTGTTCCCTGTCTTTGGCCAGTTGTTCTTTTAAAGCTTCCCTGCTTTTAAACTTTTTCTCATCCCGCATGCGGTCAACAAAGGAAATGGTTATCTCTTCGCCATAGATCTGTTTGTCGACTGTTTGTCGAAATCGAAAATATGTACTTCGATGGTGAGATCACCCTCGTCTATTGTCGGCCGGTAGCCGATATTGCTCATGCCTTTATATATCTTGCCCATGTATTCCACCCGACAGGCATACACTCCGACGGCAGCAATCAGTTTGTATTCGTCTGCCACTTCAATATTGGCTGTCGGAAATCCGAGCGAATGTCCGATGGATTTCCCTTTTACCACTTTTCCTGTTATGGAATACTCATATCCCAAAAAAGTGTTGGCAGCGCGGACTTTTCCTGCTTTTAGAAAATCCCGGATTCGTGTTGAGCTGACTTTCACATTATTTACATAAACGGCATCAACCTTTTCAACTTCAAATCCCAACTCACTCCCCATCTTCAGTAAGAAATTGTAACTGCCTTCCCTGTTTTTACCAAAATGGTGATCATATCCTGTAATGATTTTTGCGGGCCGTATTTTTTTATGAACGAAGTCCCGAAGGAATTCCTCGGACGATAATCGTGCAAACTCTTTGGTAAAATTGATAATCACCAGGTAATCTATTCCTGCTTCTTCAATACGGTTGATCTTTTTTTCCTGTGTATTGATGAATTTCAGGTTTTTGCTGTCCAGTCCGAGAACGATCCGTGGGTGAGGGTAAAAGGTAATGACAACCGTTTTCCCGTTAATCTTTGCGGCCTCCTCTTTCATTTTTTTGAAAATGGCCTGGTGGCCCAAATGAACGCCGTCGAAGGTTCCAATGGTTATCACAGCATTGTCAACGGGTTCAAAGTCTTTTATGCAGTTGTATATTTTCAATTTTTTTAAATCAATTATTTTTTTGTATAAACAAAGACGGGTTAACCCGTCTGTTTTTTTAATTTTTGTAGTGGTTTCTATTTTTTCACAGAACAAATTAATTATTTCAATTTCAAAAGATGCTCCGCTATCTGCACAGCATTGGTAGCAGCTCCTTTTCGCAAATTGTCAGAAACAATCCACAGGTTCAGACTATTGGGCTGCGACAAATCACGGCGAATACGCCCCACAAACACCTCATCCTTACCGGCAGCCATGACAGGCATCGGATACAGATTACCTTCAGGCATGTCAAAAACCACCACGCCGGGCATAAAACCCAAAAGCCGCTTTAGGTCAAAAAAGTCAAAGTCGTTTTCAAATTCAACATTCACCGCTTCCGAATGGCCCGTTATCACCGGAACCCTCACAGCCGTTGCCGTTAACTTGATATCCGCATTAAGGATTTTCCGGGTTTCGTTTGCCAGCTTGACCTCTTCAGTGGTGTAACCGTCTTCAACAAAATCACCTGCCTGCGGAATCACATTCAGGTCTATCGGATGAGTGTATGCTTTCGCGCCCTGTTTGTTTTCCCGTTCGTTTTGCAGTTGATTAACCCCTTTGGCGCCGCTTCCGCTGACTGCCTGGTAAGTGGAAACCACGATCCGTTTTATTCCGTATCTGCGGTGAAGAGGGGACAGGACCATGACCAGTTGAATGGTCGAACAGTTAGGGTTGGCAATGATGCGGTCATTTTTTGTGAGCACGTCGCCGTTTATCTCAGGTACAACCAGGGGAATGTCTTCTTTCATACGCCAGGCCGAAGAATTGTCAATAACCGTTGTCCCGCCGCCGGCAAATATTGGTGCAAGATCCAGTGAAACGGCAGCCCCTGCTGAAAAGATGGCTATATCCGGCTTTCGCTTTATGGCTTCCGCAACAGCTATGACCTCGTAATCTTTGCCGGAGAAAGAAACCTTCTTCCCAACCGATCTCTTCGAAGCCACCGGAATGAGTTCGTCAGCGGGGAATTTGCGTTCTTCCAGGATTTTTATGATCTCCCTGCCAACTAATCCTGTGGCACCTACGACTGCAACCTTCATTTTTCTTACTTTTACAAGTCCTTATTCGGATCGCCGCAAAATTATAAAAAATGAAGCAGCTATTTCTTTTAATATTGCTCCTTCCGCTATTTGTTTTGGCACAGGTTTCTGATGATTTTGAAGACGGCGATTTTACAAAAAATCCTGTTTGGACAGGAGCACAAGCTAAATTCAAAATAAATGACAAATTTCAGTTACAACTGAAAGATACAGCCGCCGGCACAGCATATCTTTCTACCGCTAATTCATTGATAATAAATACCGAATGGCAGTTCTGGGTCAAATTGTCATTCAGCCCTTCTGCAAACAACAACGCCCGTTTTTACCTTGTCAGCGACAATGAAGAAATTACGGGACTTGTTGACGGTTATTTCATTCAACTGGGAGAAGCGGGCAGCAACGATGCCATTGAACTGTTCAGGCAGCAGGGCGAAAACCTGACTTCGGTTTGCCGCGGACAAGAGGGGTTTATCTCTTCCTCGTTTGCAATCAGAATAAAAGTCACCCGCGATGATTCAGGAACATGGAAAATCTTTGCCGATCCATCAGGTGGGGAAAATTTTCAGTTTCAGTGCCAGGGGAACGACAATACTTTTACCGAGACGGCTTACATCGGCATTTACTGTAAATACACCAAAAGCAACAGCACCAAGATGTATTTTGATGATGTTTACGCCGGGCCGCAGATTGTGGATACTATACCGCCTGAACTGATTTCCGTATCTGCCGGTACGGACACTACAGTACAACTATATTTTAGTGAAGGTTTGGATAACGAAAGTTCGGAAAATGTGAATAATTATGAAGTCTCCGGAAACATTGGCACACCTGTTTCTGCTGCCTTAGACGAGGTAAATTCGACGATTTTAAATTTGATCTTTGAAAAACGTTTTGAACCGGGAGAAGAATATACGATTTCGGTTAGTGGAGTAAAAGACCTTTCAGGGAACACAATCATCCCTGTTCAGAGGAATTTTTCCTATTACCTGCCACAACCCTTTGATGTGGTAATCAACGAGATCATGGCCGACCCGTCACCACCAGTGGGTCTGCCCAATTATGAATACCTGGAGTTGCTGAACCGGACAAACAGCACCGTGAATCTTGATGGATGGACACTTGTTGTGGGAACTTCCGAGAAATATTTTGGCCCTTATGTACTGGAAGCAGGCGGCTATCTTATTCTGGCCAAAATTGACGCCGAAAATGAATTTCTTCCTTATGGAAACTTTTACGGGTTCAGTAGTTTTTCGCTGACTAATTCAGGACAGATATTGACACTGGTTGATAAAACGGGGACTGTCATTTCACAGGTAGCTTACACAGATAAATGGTACAAAGACCCTGATAAAGAGGACGGCGGTTGGTCATTGGAACAGATCAACCCTGCTAATGTGTGTTCTGAAAGTGAAAACTGGAAGGCTTCGATAGATACGAAAGGCGGAA
Source organism: Chlorobiota bacterium (assembly GCA_013151505.1). Taxonomy (GTDB): domain Bacteria; phylum Bacteroidota; class Bacteroidia; order Bacteroidales; family F082; genus JAADID01. Next base: position 6,791 of record JAADID010000320.1, read on the forward strand.
CCCCCGGAGCAGAAAATTCGATTTATAGCGATTTAACCCTGCTTCCAGGTGTCAACCGGCTGGAGGTGGTAGCAACCGACATTATACGAGTGTATTTTAACCAGATGATGGATGCGAATAGTATTTCGGAAGAGGCCAGTTTCGAAGTGGACAACGGGATGAACAACCCGGCGGCAATTTATGTTTTCGATGATGAGCCCAGCCTGGCGGAACTGTATTTTGACCAATCTTTTCAGAAAGGGACTGTTTATCACCTTACCGTAAAGCAAGGAGTTGCAAACTGCATGGGGCTTCATCCTGCGGCAGACACCACACTTTCCTTCGGACTTGCAGAAAAGCCGGAGCAGAATGATGTTGTGATCAATGAAATATTGTTCAACCCCTGGACCGGAGGGACAGATTTTGTGGAAATATACAACCGCTCTGAAAAAGTGATAGACCTGAACCTGATGCAATTGGGAACGGTGAAAATCAGCCCGCCTAACCCACCGGACACCTTATTTTACAACATCAGCAACAGGCAAAAATTATTTGTCCCGGGCGAATACCTGGTTATGACATCGTCTCCGGAGAAAGTCAAAAAACAATATTATACGGAGAATCCTGACGGTTTTCTCCGGATTGACCCTTTCCCTGCTTACAATAATGATGAAGGAATTTGCATTTTATCTTCCATGAGCGGAGATTTTATTGATGTGTTCAATTATTCCGAAGACTTGCACTACCCGCTGTTGCAGTATGTTGACGGCGTATCGCTTGAGAGGACAAATTTCGACAGTCCAACGCAGGATCCGGCTAACTGGCACTCGGCAGCCGAAAGCGCGGGCTTTGCCACGCCGGCATATAAAAATTCCCAGTTTGTTGCCACGGGAGAAACTACTGATGAGATCACCATTGACCCCGAAATTTTTTCTCCCGACAATGACGGATATCAGGATATATTAAGTATTAAATACCGGTTCGACCAGGCGGGATACATGATGAGCGTGATTATATTTAATCAGGCCGGGCAAAAAATCAGGCAACTGGTCAACAATGAATACCTGGGAACAGAAGGAGTTGTTAACTGGGATGGCATTGACGATCAAAACAGGAAAGCACCGGTAGGTATTTATGTTTTCTATATCCGTGTATTCGACACGCAGGGCAATGTGAAGGAATACAAAAAAACGGGGGTGCTGGCTACTAAATTACGATGAGGGGAAATTCCCTGAAATTTGGGTCGCATTACGATATCACACAAGGGAATCCTGACTATGAAACGGTAAACAACTACCCACGTTTAGTTCTAAGGCACCCAAGGGTTGGATTATGGGTAATTGCGCCGTGAGAATCCTGATGCTATGAAACAATGAACTTGGTTTTACCCATTAGTTGCTCAGGACTCCCACTCTCGCCTAAGGCGAGATCGGAGTTGAACGTATAATTTTAGTTTTCTTTTTCAGCTTAAATATTCCAAATTATTGATATTACAATCTGTATCCATTGTTGGTGTCCTCACCAACAATAATTCAATGAAATATGGCCGTTGGTGTGGAAACTGACGCCATACGATGCCTGGCAATAGGATTTCTTGCCGATAGTATGTTTTGTGTCTTTCTCCTTATCTTTGGCGCTCATGTTTGAACCGATTGACATAGCTGATTACCTGAAAATGCACCGGACCGTTCCGCTTGTGGATGTGCGCACACCGGCGGAATTTGAACGGGGAAGGATACCCTGCGCTGTAAATATTCCTTTGTTTTCAAACGAGGAACGTGCGGCAGTGGGTACGGTTTACAAACAACAATCACAGCAAAAAGCCATTGAACTGGGATACAAATATGTGGAACCCAAGCTGGAGCATTTTATCAGGGAAGCGTTAAAATTAGCGCCCCAAAAAACGATTGCAGTACACTGCTGGCGCGGTGGCATGCGGTCACAATCATTTGCAAAACATCTCGCAGAACACGGTTTTACTGAAGTCTATGTCATTAATGGCGGTTACAAGGCTTTCCGGAACCATGTGCTTCACGACTTTAAACAATTTGTAAATCTTCACGTGCTTGGAGGTTATACCGGCAGTGGAAAAACTT
>JAADID010000074.1 GCA_013151505.1 Chlorobiota bacterium
TAACCAAATGGTCATTTACCATTCCCGCTGCCTGCATAAAGGCATAACAGATGGTACTTCCGACAAATTTAAACCCTCTTTTTTTCAGGTCACGGCTCATGGCATCCGATTCTTTGCTTCTGACAGGGATCTCATCTATGGCTTTCCATGCATTTACGATTGTGTTCCCGCCTGTAAACTGCCAGATGTATTTATCAAATCTGCCGAACTCCTTTTGCACCTCCAGAAACCGTTGTGCATTGTTGACCGTTGCACGGACTTTCAGCTTGTTACGGATAATTCCTTCATTTTGTAAAAGTTCCTGAATTTTATTTTCATCATAACGGGCAATGATCTCCGGTTGAAAATTGTCCATGGCCATTTTGAAACTTTCTCTTTTCTTCAGCACGATGGCCCAGCTCAATCCTGCCTGGAAAGCATCCAGCACCATGAATTCAAACAACTTCCGGTCATCATGCACGGGAACACCCCACTCTTCGTCATGATACCGGATCATCAACGGGTCATTTCCCGGCCAGTTACAACGGGTATTTTTATTATTCATTTTGTTCGGAATTAAGTTGCTCTTTCTCAAGATATAAGAGTCGTTTTAACCGCAAGGTACGCAAGGTTTTTTCACAATGAGCACAAATCGTTTCTTTAAAAATATACCCCACAAACCCAAAGGGTTGATATGATTACAGAACGATAAAAACAAATAGTTTCAACCCCGAAGGGGTGAAATCATGCCACTCCTTCGGAGTTTGGGTTATGCTTCGTATTTTATCTACAATCATTTCATTCCTTCGAAATTGGGTTGATTTTTCTATTTTTAACTATCGTTATTTCATTCCTTCGGTATTGGGTTGATTTTTCTATTTTTAACTATCATTATTTCATTCCTTCGGAATTTTATATTATGTGCCCGGCTCTTCCAGCAATTTGCTTATCGCCCGGTGATGTGCTTTGATGATGCCATGCTCTGTGATAAATCCTGTAATATATTTTGCGGGTGTGACGTCAAATGCCGGGTTCAGGGCGTCTGAACCCGGGGAACAAACCAGCACCCTTATTTTGTTGTTGTTGGCATCAATACCGGTCTGGTACAGTACCTCGTCAGGACTCCGGTATTCAATGGGGATGTCTTTGCCCGTTTTACATTCCCTGTCGAAGGTGGAAAGCGGGGCAGCCACATAAAAAGGAACCCCGAACTCTTTGGCCAGTATCGCTTTTTCGAGTGTACCGATCTTGTTTGCCACATCGCCGTTGGCAGCAATCCGGTCGGCGCCAACAATAACCATGTCAATTTTCCTTGCAGCCATCAGCGTGGCCGCCGCATTATCGGGAATTATGACATGAGGCACATTGTCGTTGTGCAGCTCCCATGCTGTCAGCCGTCCTCCCTGGCTGCGCGGGCGGGTTTCGTCAACATAGACAAACACCTCCTTGCCCTGCCGTTTGGCCAGATATACGGGCGCCAGCGCTGTACCGTAATCAACAAAAGCCAGCCAGCCGGCATTGCAATGCGTGAGGATATTGGTTTTTTTGCCGAACAGCTCACTGCCGTATTCCCCGATCTTTTTGGAATCCCGTGCGTCTTCGGCAGCCACTTTCTGGGCTTCGATCATGGCATTCTCGGGCGAGATCAACCCTGCCCTGTAAACCCTGTCCACTGCATAGAAGAGATTTTTGGCAGTTGGCCTTGTGTTTTCAATGTCAGCCCTGGCTTCACGTATGGTGATGGCCTTGGTTTTTCGTTGTGACATCAAGAAGGCCTGCGCCATGGCATAACCGGCGGCGGCACCAATGGCGCCCGCTCCCCTGACAGTCATATCAGTGATAGCCATGACCGTATCCCAGTATGTTTTGCACTCATGTATTTTGAACTCAAAGGGCAACAGATTTTGCTGAATCATGTAAACACTTGTTTCTTCCATCCAAACGGTTTGATATGATTTATTACCTACAAGCATGGTATTAAGTCTAAAGTCTAAAGTTTACAGTTTTTGTTCATTTATTCAGGTTTCAAATGTCCACAACTTCACCAATCACAACTCACCAATCACAACTCACCAATCACAACTCACTAATCAACTGTTTAACAGCCAGCCAGGCCATCAACCCCATTCCTGTTTCAAGGCTGCTTTCGTCCACATCAAATGTGGGAGTATGCAGGCCCGAGGTTATTCCTTTTTCTTTATTTCCGGTTCCCAAACGATAGAAACAGGCAGGTATGATTTGTGAATAGCGTGCAAAATCTTCAACAGTCATCCTGGGCTGAAGTTCCACAACATTTTCTTCCCCGAGAAACTCAATGGCGGCCTGTTTTGCTTCACGGGTAAGCCGTTCGTCATTCACCAAAAAAGGATATCCCTTTTCGATAACGGTTTCACATTCGCATCCAAAAGCTTTTGCCGTATTCCGGGCTACATCGGTAATCAGCCTGTGGGCTTTTTTCCGCCATTGTTCGTTAAAAGTCCTGAAAGTACCGTGAACGGATACTTCTCCGGGGATCACATTCATCGCCCCTCCTTCCGTAATAATTTGCCCGAATGATAACACGGAAGATGTTGACGGGTTGGCTGCCCGGCTCATGATGTGGTGCAGGGCGGATATAACATGGGAGGTCGCCAGCACCGTGTCGTTAATTTTGTCGGGCATGGCGGCATGTCCCCCTTTACCGCGGATAAACAGATTGATTTCATCTGACGAAGCCATGTATTTTCCGCTTCTGAACCCCACTTTTCCGGTTTCAAGATCAGGAAAGACGTGTTGACCGAAGATAACCCCGACCTTTGGATTTTCCAACACCCCTTCTTCGATCATCTTCAATGCGCCCCCGGGTGCTTTTTCTTCGGCAGGCTGAAAAATTAATTTTACCGTCCCCTCAAAAATGTCTTTCAAACCGCTTAAAATAGCGGCTGCACCCAGCAGGCCTGCCATGTGCACATCATGGCCGCAGGCATGCATCACACCCGGATTGAGCGATTTGTAATCAACCTGATTTTCCTCGCAGATGGGCAGGGCATCCATGTCGGCCCGGAGTGCGATTACTTTTTTTCGGGGATTTTGTCCTTCAATCAGTCCGACAATTCCATATCCACCCACATTTTTGCGGTGTGGAACTCCCTTTTCCGTGAGCCATGCGGAAAGGATAGCTGCCGTGTTTTTTTCTTTATAACTGGGTTCGGGATTTGCATGAAGCTTACGCCTGATCCGGATAACTTCCGGTAACAATACCTTTGCCTGTTCTTTTATTTTTTCTTTAAAGTTCAATACCGTCTTAATGAATACACAAATTTACGATAATAAATATACAATGTAATATGGCCTTGAAATTATAAATTGTTACCAAAACAAAAGATTTTCCGGTTTTCCTTGATTAGATAAAAATGGCTTTTTACATTTGCACCGATGCGCAAACCTGTATTCAGAAAAAAGAAATTCAGCTTTCCCGTTAACTCACTTATCGGAAGCTATTATTCCAATTTTATTACCATAACGCGCAAATACAGGATCGATAAAAAATATCGTTACTATTTTACAAAATGGGTTTGCCGGATTCTTGACTTATTTGCCTCAATTGAAAAGGAAAAGCAAAAACATGTTCTCGAAAACTCAGTGCTTGAACATCCGCCGATTTTTATCATCGGTTTCTGGAGATCGGGAACGACTTTGCTGCATAACCTGCTTTGTAAGAATCCTCTTTTCGGATACGTCACTACTTTTCACTCGGTTTTTCCGAATCATATTTTATGGAACCAAAAGTGGCTTAAACCGTTGATGACTCCCGTTTTGCCGGAAAAACGGCCGGGAGATAACATGAAATTCGATTTTGACTATCCCCAGGAAGAAGAGATAGCCCTTGGAAATATGCAACCTGTCAGCTTCTATAATTTTTTTTATTTCCCTGATGATACCGAAAAGATCATCAACGAAAGTTTATTTTTCAAAAATGTGACGGAAACAGAAATAAAAAGATGGAAAAGGGAATATATGAGACTGATCAAAACGGCGTTGATCAATACCGACGGTGAATGTTTTACGTCAAAAAATCCGTCGAATACCTTCAGAATTAAAACTTTGCTGGAAATGTTTCCCGGCGCAAGATTTATTTACCTGCACCGAAACCGGTATGATACGCTTATCTCTTTCAGGAAATTTGTCCATGAAGTGGATGCGGGCATCACTTTACAGGATTATGATCATGAGCGTCTCGACCGGGAAATGATCAGACTGTACAAATTGCTGCATGAAAAATATGAGCAAGACAAATCACTGATCCCCAAAGGCAGGCTGGTGGAAATAGATTTTGAAGTATTTGAAAACAACAAGCTGAAAGAAATTGAACGTATTTATAAAGAATTGGGACTGAAAGGATTTAAAAAAGCGTTACCTGTAATGGAAAAATACCTGGAATCGCTCCGCGGTTATGAAAGAAGCAGTTACAATAACAATGAAGCTTTCAGGAAAATAATTGATGAAGAGCTCAGGGATTTCATCGGAAAAGATTAATATTATCTGCCTGTCTTTAAAATTCAATATTTTTGCAGTATGGAATCGAAACGTCAGCAAAGGATAGCAAAACAACTTCAGAAAGACCTGGGCGAGATCATGCAAAGGGAGGTTCACCATGTCACACGCGGGGCCATGGTTACCGTTACCAAAGTTCATGTTACGCCTGATTTGTTATTAGCAAAAGTTTATCTGAGCCTGTTTGCCACGAAAGACAAAAAAGCTTTACTGGAAAATATCCGGAAACATGCAAGCGAGATACGGGGTAAACTGGGTAGCCGCATTAAACACCAGATGAGGGCTGTCCCCGAGCTTCATTTTTTCGAAGACGATTCGCTGGATTATATTGAACGGATTGAAGAAATTTTAAAATAACGGGAACGGGGTGCGGATTACAGGATACAGAACCAGGAATCAAGAGTCAAGAATCAAGACATAAGACTCGAAACTCTGAACTCGAAACTCTGAACTCAAAACTCTGAACTCAAAACTTTAAACATCAGACTTTAAACTTCAAACTTATCAATGCAATACGACCCTATAAAACGTAAACTGGGTACTTTTTTCAACCTTACCCCTGCTTTCAGGAAATTATTTTACCGGATGCTCGACCTGTTGTTGCTACGTTCGTGGCATGTGAGGAAAGCTGTCCGGTTGTGGGAAAAGCAGGTTAACGGCTTACAAACCATACTTGACGCCGGCTCGGGGTTTGGGCAGTATGATTATTTTCTGGCCAGGCGGCATCCTGACTGGATCATCAAAGGAGTGGATGTAAAACAGGAACAAATTGACGACTGCAACACTTTTTTCAAAAAGATCGGGCTGAACAATGTCCGTTTTGAAGTGGCTGACCTGACAAAATTCGTTGAGGAAAACTCATACAACATGATCCTGTGCGTGGATGTCATGGAACATATTGAGGAGGACGAGAAGGTATTCGTCAATTATTTCCGTTCCCTGAAAAAAGGAGGCATGCTGCTGGTTTCCCACTCCCTCGGACCAGGGTGGCTCGGATGTGCATCATCACGATCATGACGACCATGCCCACGACGGCAGCCAGTCATTCATAGATGAGCATGTCCGCGACGGATACGGCATCGCCGAAATTGAAGATAAAATGAAAAGAGCCGGCTTTTCAAAAACCGAGGTTCATTACCAGTACGGTCCTCCCGGAAAGATCGCCTGGAAGATCAGCATGAAATACCCCATTATCATGCTCAATACCTCCAACATCTTTTTTATTATCCTGCCTTTTTATTATCTGCTTGCTTTTCCGTTTGTGCTGATCCTGAATTTCATGGACCTGAATAGAAAACATAAAACGGGAACAGGGCTGATTGCCAAAGCGTGGAAGTGAGG
>JAADID010000303.1 GCA_013151505.1 Chlorobiota bacterium
AATTCAACATCGGGTTATTTAACGGATACGGCATAAAGGAATACCGGTACAACAATTCCGGAATCATGGCAACCCAGAACCTTTCGTACCGCATTCCTTTCAAACATTCTTCTTTGCAGTTCGGATATTCAGTAATGTACCGTAAAGCCGGGAACCTGTACCTTCCGGGAATAGAACCGGATACGGCATTTTATTCAGGTGATGAATTCAGTTTTGATGTCAACGGGTTATTTAAAAGCAAAGTTGTTGACATTCAGGCAGAATATCTTCAGGCAAACATAGACAAAGCTACGGCTAATGGTTATTATACATTAGTTACAATTAAAATCAATGCGAAAAATCAAACCTATTTCGTGTTCGATAATTACAGGAAAGGATATGAATCAAAGTTAAACGGCTCGTGGTATATCACCGGCTATAATTATTTGTTTAAAAAGTACGATATCATGCTGACCCTCGAAACTGGTTTTCAGGAAACAGAAGAAAAATGGAATAATCGTACCGTATTACAATTTCAAATGTTTTTTCATTAAAAAAGTTAAATCATGACAAATCCAAAAAAGTGGCTCGAATTCGGGCAAAAATTTCACGGGCATAAATGTCCGGCCATGCCAAACGGTTTACGTGTCGGTGCGGCAGCAATGAATAAACTCGGCGTTGAACGTACAGGCGACAGTTTCCTGCATGCCATCATTGAAATTGGCGAAAACCATTGTGCAACATGTTTTGCCGATGGCATCCAGGTAATAACCGGTTGCACACTTGGGAAGGGAAATATTGAAAAAAATCCTTTGGGTAAGTGGGGGCTCACGCTGATTGATAAAAAAACCAACCGGGCAGTTCGTGTAGTTCCCAAAGCAGAATCCATGATTGCAACAAAAGACACCCCGTTTTTCAAAAATTATAGAATGAAAGGAGTTCCGCCCACACAAGTGCCTGACGAAGTAGTTGAGCCTTTGATTGCAAAAGTAATGGATACTCCGGATGAAGAATTGCTGAATATTTCCGAAGTATTTGAATACAAATGGAAAGAACCGTCTCATTCTTTTGAAAGTTTCATCTGTGATGAATGTGGAGAAATGACGGTCATGCAATATGGCAGAATCAAACATGGGAAAATGGTTTGCATGGCCTGCGCGGAAAAACCCTGATGGCAATGCAATCACAGGATTATTAAAAGGTAGTCCGGTCGCGAAAACAAAACAAGTATTAATCATAAAGATTAAACGGAAAACTTTTCGACCGGACTTGTTTGTGTAATAAAAATAAGTAAATCAAGTGCTGCAAATAAGGTATTGTTGCTGATTTCATAAAAAATTAAAACAGCATTCAAAGCTATTCATTCTTTGATTAATTTTCGGCGCCAAATTATTAACGCTGTTCATGTAGCTTTATCTCGCTAAAAAGTGCATTTATTTCAATGGAAAAACTGGCAAATATTGCAATTAGATACAGATGGACAATCTTTGTGATGGTGCTGCTTTTATCTGCATTCTTCGGTTATCAGTTAAAGTTTTTAAAGGTTGATTCAAACATTGTGGATTCCCTGCCCAAAGACGATACGGTTGTTAGTCTTTTCAATGAAGTCGGCCAGCGGTTTGGCGGAAATGAAATGGGAATGATCATACTTGAAGGCCAAAACGTGTTAGACCCGCAAGTTTTAAATGATATTCAACGGATCACCGACTCGCTTTCCGAAATGAACGGCATTTTGTCTGTGACCAGCTTGACCAACATCATGAACATTGAGGTGGAGGGGGATAATTTTGAGGTGGGGAAACTGATCAACGACAACAACTGGCCTCAAAACCGGCAACAGGCTGACAGTCTGCGCAAAGTGGTGACGGCCAATAAAATGGTTGCCGGGAACATCATTTCAACGGACGGGACCGCTACCATTATTCTATTTACTTTTCAGGAAAATGATGACGTTCATGCGGTATCGCAGAAAATAATGGATATGGTGAAGAAGATGAACCTTACTGAAAAATATTATTTCGGTGGTTCATCATTTTTAACATTATATGTTGCGGATGTCATTTCAGATGACCTTATCAGACTGATTCCGATTTCGTTTCTCCTTATTTCAGTGATCCTTTTCATGAGTTTTCGTTCCATTCGCGGCGTTGTTTTACCCATACTGACCGCCGCTTTGGCCATCCTGTGGGCGCTGGGCATTTTTGTGATGCTCGGGATGAAACTCTCCATGGTTTCCAATAATGTCCCCATCATCATCCTGGCAGTGGGAAGCGCCTATGCCATCCATGTGTTGAACAGGATCAACCAATGCAAAGAAAAAAACACGCGAATGGCCATTGTCAAAGCCCTGTCCTTTATGATCGTCCCGGTGGCATTAACGGCGCTGACCACCATGGTTGGTTTTTTATCATTTATTTTCGGGGCTTATCTGAAAATGATCCGGGATTTCGGACTGCTTGCAGCCATGGGTACTTTTTTTGCTGCCATGTTTGCCCTCGTATTCGTCCCGGCGATGATCGCCATTTTCCCGGCAAAAAGAAAAAAAGGGGGAGGTGCCGTTTCGCGTCATGAAAACCCGATCATGACAAAATACATACTGCTGCCTTTAAGCAGAATGGTTATTAAAAAGCGATATACGGTAGTGACTGTATGGCTCCTTCTCTTTGCGGTTAGCATTGTCGGTATATTTATGATCAAACGCAGTGTGGATGTCAGCGATTATTTTAAACCCAACTATCCGGCCAGTGTTGCCAACAAGATCATGGCGGAAAAATTCGGCGGCTCGAAACCGGTTTTTGTGGTTTTCAAAGGCGACATGCAAAGCCCGGAAGTTTTAAAGCGTATGCTGGACCTCGAAAAATACATGAAAAATAGCCCTTATATCTCAAACACACAATCTATTGCCGATGTAGTGGCAAAACTAAACGATGCCATGGGAGAAGGCAATGTTATTCCCGGCGATGAAGCCAAGATTCAGCAACTGTGGTTTTTGATCGGCCAGCAGGAAAGCGTGAGCCGGCTTGTCACCGAAGATCTTGATCAGGGGATCATCATCGCCAAGTTCAACGATCATGGCCACAACGACATCAAGGTTTTCAATGATTACATGCAAAAATACTTCCGGGAGCATCCTTCCGGGAACTATTCCATCGAAATTACGGGAATGCCTTTTGTCAACAGCCAGCTTGATAAAAGTCTTCTGCGTAGTCAGCTTTTCAGTCTGGTCATTGCCATCGTGCTGGTTATTATTATCGTCAGCCTCCTTTTCAAATCATTTATCAAGGGATTGTATGCCAGTCTTCCGATCCTGGCAACAATCGCCATTCTTTACGGGATCATGGGATTAACGGGCATCCCCTTGAATGTGGTTACTGTCCTGGTAGCCAGCATAGCCATGGGTATCGGCATTGATTATTCCATTCATTTTGTTTCCCACTTCAACCATTCCATTAAAAATTACAATTCCATTAAAACGGCAGTTGAAGAAACCATGTTGGTCAGCGGAAAAGCGATTATGATCAATTTTATCTCTGTATCTGCAGGTTTCCTGGTGTTGGTTTTCTCGGAACTGGTTCCCATGATCTATTTTGGAATACTTATTGCCTTAAGTATGCTCGGCTCAAGCATGGGGGCATTAACGTTGCTCCCTTCGATTATTTTGATCGGGGTAAGAAAATATAAAACAAATAACAGGGTTAACAATTCATTAAAAGAACTTCCTGACTCTGAAAAACAAGGAAAATGAAAACCAGAATTTTTTTAATCGTCGCAGGATTTTTGTTGCTGTCTGTAATTAAAGCAAAAGGACAGGAAGAGGCAAAGGACATCCTTTCCAAAATGGACGACGTTATTTTTTCGATCAAAGACAAAACGGCTGATGTAAAAATGGTTTTGATCAATCTGAAAAACGGAAAGGAAAATGTAAAAAAGGCGGTGATCATGCAAAAAGGCCATAGCAAAAAAATGTTCAGGTACGTTTATCCGAAATCGGATTCCGGTATTGCAACCCTCACTTTGCCCGGTGATCAGATCTATCTTTACCTGCCTCTGTTTAAATCCGTAAAAAAAATATCAAGCAATTCAAACGGCGGTGCGTTCAACAAATCCGATTTCTCTTTAAGGGATACGCCTACCAAACCCTATTCGGAGCTTTACACACCTAAATTGGAAGCGACCACCGATACATCCTACATCCTGACACTAATCCCGAAAGCAGATAAATGGGTTTATGGCAAACTGGTTGCAACCATTGACAAAACCCAATATTATCTCGAAAAACTTGAATATTACAGTCAGAAGGGCCAGAAATTAAAAGAGGCCGTTTATCATTACAAGAAGATTGACAGCCACTGGGTTGCCGATAAGGTGACAATGACAAACGCCGTGAAACAGCACAAAACCGTGACAATCATGTCCAACATTAAAATTAATACGGGTCTGAATGACGATCTGTTCACGATTGAAAATCTGAAAGGCGGTAAAAAATAAGATGGAAAAAGTCACAAAAAAAATATACACTGCCCGGATGGAATCTTCTGAAAAACTTGACCGGGATATCAGGCAATTACAAGCAGCAAAAAACAAATGGGTTGCTCTTCCTGTTGACCGGAAAATCACGCTGCTTAAAGAGTTGAAATATAAACTGGGCAAGCATGCCCGGCAATGGGTTGACTTGTCGGTAAAACACAAGAAAATTGAAAACCATCCGTCCCTGGCAGGAGAAGAATGGAGCACCGGCCCGTGGGCGGTACTGAAAGCCATCACTGCTTATATCAAAACCCTCGAGCATGTCCTTGCGGGCAATCCCCAAAAACTCATTAAAAAAATATCCCAGAGAAAAAACGGACAGTTAAAACTAACGGTTTTTCCCTCCGACTTTTATGATTCCCTGCTTTTTAATCAGGTCGAAGCGGAAGTCTGGATGCAGGAAGGCATCTCAAAAAATAATCTTGCCAGCCATATCGCTTCTTTTTATCGCCGGAAAACCCCGAAAGGAAAAGTCAGTCTTGTGCTCGGGGCAGGCAACGTCAATTCCATTTCTCCGCTGGATGTACTTTACAAACTGTTCGTGAAAGGAGAAGTGGTCATTTTGAAACTGAACCCGGTAAATAATTACCTGACTCCTGTTTTTAAGGAAATTGCCCGAACATTGATCGAAGAGGATTTTTTAAGGATCGTGGATGGGGGCGCTGAAACAGGTGAGTACCTTACCCGCCATCCAGGCATTGAAACAATCCACGTAACCGGTAGCGAAAAGACTTTCAATGCCATTGTTTTCGGGACAGGACCTGAAGGGGAAAAAAGGAAAAAGGAAAACCGACCGGTAATGGACCCAGGTAAAACCATCACCGGCGAGCTGGGTAATGTGGGGCCTCTGATTGTTGTGCCCGGTCCGTGGCACAAATCCGATATCCGTTTTCAGGCCGAAAATATTGTGACTGCCAAAGTACACAACGGAGGATATAACTGTGTTGCCGCACAGGTTTTGTTTTGCCTGAAAAATGGGATAAGTCGGAAGTCCTGCTGAATGAAGTCCGTAAACTGTTGAAATCACTTCCTCCGCGCGAACCTTTCTATCCGGGGACATTACAACGGCAGCAGGAGCTTTTGAGAGTTTACCCAAACGCCGAGCAAATCGGAGATGAAGCTCCACGAACGCTGGTTTCCGGAATTAAACCGGTAAACAACAACGAATATGCTTTCACTCATGAATTATTCGGGGCCATGCTTGCCCAGACATACATTGAAGGTGATACACCGCTGGATTACCTTCGCAATGCCGTGTCTTTTTGTAATAAAAAGTTGTACGGAACGCTTGGGGCAACCATACTGATCCATCCGAAAACCATGAAAGAAATGGGCAGTGAACTGGAAAATTGTATTGCAGATCTAAAATACGGCGCCATCGGAATCA
>JAADID010000133.1 GCA_013151505.1 Chlorobiota bacterium
ATGCTGCCTCCCATCAAACATGAAACCACAAAAGAGACGGGCATTTTGCATAAAGCCGGCGTGATTTCCATGGCCCGCAATGAGCCGGGCACGGCAACCAGCGAATTTTTCATTTGCATCGGCGACCAGCCCTCGCTGGACTACGGTGGTATGCGCAATCCCGACGGACAGGGCTTTGCCGCTTTCGGCAAAGTGGTCAAAGGGATGGATGTTGTCAGGAAAATCCAGCAAGCCCCGGCGGAAGGACAATGGCTGAAACCGCGTATCAGGATTTTGGGTGTTGAGGTTCTGTATCCCTGAATCGCTAAATCGAACATGATTTAGCGGATCGTCCGGATGTTCTCCCTTGGGGTGGGGATCAATGTTATCAATTTTTCTCTTTCAACCTGCCGGGAATAAAACTATATGGCGGGTCAGGATCATCCCTGCAAACGATTGTGCCAAAACATTTCATGATCATTTTGCCTGCCGTTGATAAAATCATGTAACCTGCACCCTGAAATTATTGCAGAAACCTATATAATTCCGACCTTTGCACTCTCATTAAACAATTGAATAAATATGCAGAAACACCCATTTGAAGCTGTAATATTTGATCTTGACGGGGTCATTACCAAAACTGCCACCACACACAGCCATGCCTGGAAAAAAATGTTTGACGATTACCTCCGTTACCGTGAAGAAAAATACGGGGAACCTTTCAGGGAATTCACAACTGAAGATTACCTCCGTTATGTTGACGGTAAACCGCGCTATGATGGTGTTAAGTCGTTTCTTGATTCAAGAAATATAAAACTACCGTTTGGCACACCCGAAGATATGCCGGATATGGAAACCGTCTGCGGGCTGGGCAACCGGAAAAACAACGCGTTCAATGAAGTGTTGAAAAAAGAAGGAGTTGAGGTTTATCCCTCAACGGTAAAATTACTGGAACAATTAAAAAAAGAGGGGGTACGTATTGGAGTTGCTTCCTCAAGCAAGAATGCCGAAAGTGTCCTGAAAGCTGCCGGGTTGATGCGTTTCATAGAAACCCGTGTGGACGGTGTGGTTTCAGCAGAGTTGGGGCTGACCGGTAAGCCGGCGCCCGATATTTTCGTAACTGCTGCAAAAAACCTCGGCGCCGATCCTGCCCTTTCCGTTGTGGTTGAAGACGCCACCTCGGGTGTGCAGGCCGGGAGGAACGGGAATTTCGGCCTGGTGCTGGGGCTTGCCCGCGAAGATAACTTTCAGACATTGAAAGCCAACGGTGCGGACATTGTGGTCAGGGACATGGAAGAAATCACAATTGAAGACCTCGACAGATGGTTTAAAGAAGGAATAGAAGAGGACAACTGGAAACTTGCTTATCATGATTATGATCCGGCGAAGGAAAAATCAAGAGAAGCCCTGCTGACGGTGGGAAACGGCTTTTTCGGTACGCGCGGAGCCATGGAGGAAACCGAAGCGGGAAAAACGAATTACCCCGGAACTTACATTGCCGGACTATACAACCGCCTGGTAACCAAAGTTGCCGGACGGGATGTGGAAAACGAGGATTTTGTAAATGGTTCCAATTGGCTGTCTTTAACTTTTCAGCTGAATGACGGGCCGTGGTTTGATCCCAATGATGCGGTGATCGAAGAAATATCACGGACGTTGGATTTCAGGAATGGATTGCTCAAACGCTCCATGGTTGTCACGGATAAAAAAGGCAGAAAGACAAAGATTGTTTCTTACCGCCTGGCCAGCATGGCCGATATGCATGTGGCTGCACTTAAATATCAGGTCACTCCGTTGAATTATTCGGAAAAAATCCGCTTTAAATCTGCACTGGAAGGAAAGCATAAAAATGCAGGTGTGGAGCGGTATAACTCCCTGAACCAGCAGCATCTTGAGCCGGTGGAACAGGGGGGCCAGGGGAGTACCTCATTTCTGAAAGTCAGGACTACCCAATCGAAAATCGAGATTATTGAGGCAGCCCGCCTGCAATTACGGGTGAATGGTTTTGATAAGGATACAGACTTTGAGATTACTACTGATGTGGGTGTTGTGGAAACTTTCTTTGGGGCGGACACTCATGAAGGCGAAACGCTGGAAGTGGAAAAAGTGGTGCACATCAACACTTCGCAATTCGGTGAGACAGACCTGGTGAGACAAACTTTGTGGAGTGTGGAAAATGCGTCTTCGTTTGATGAACTGCTGCGCGACAGTGCCGATGCGTGGAAAGATATCTGGCAGGAAACGGACGTGCGGGTAAAAGACGACAGGATTTCACAGAAACTTCTGCGGATGCACATCTATCACCTGATGGTTTCGGCCTCGCCGCACAATGTAAAACTGGATGCCAGCGTCACGGCACGCGGACTGCACGGAGAAGCTTATCGCGGGCACATTTTCTGGGACGAGCTGTTTATTTTGCCATTTTACAATATTCATTTTCCCGACATTGCCAAAGCGCTGTTGATGTACCGCTACCGTCGGCTTGACAAAGCAAGAGAATATGCCGCAGAGAATGGTTATAAGGGCGCTATGTTCCCCTGGCAAAGCGGAAGCGACGGAAGGGAAGAAACCCAGGTGCTGCACCTAAACCCTGTAACCGGTGAATGGGGTCCCGATCATAGTTCTTTGCAGCGTCATGTTTCGCTGGCTGTGGCTTACAATGTGTGGCAATATTTCAACACCACTGCTGATGCGGAATTCCTGAAGCATTATGGTGCCGAAATGTATTTTGAAATTTGCCGTTTCTGGGCAAGCATCGCTAAATTTGACCCCCAAACCGGCCGCTATTCCATCGAAGGGGTCATGGGCCCGGATGAATTTCATGAGATGTATCCCGGTGCAAAAAAAGGGGGATTGAAGGACAATGCCTACACCAACATGATGGTGAGCTGGATGTTCGGAATGGTTCCTGAAATACTGAAGGTCATTGGCGGGGAGGGCAGGAAAAAGGTTTTTAAAAAGATTTCTTTGCAACAGGACGAAATTGAGAAATGGGACGATGTCCGGAGAAAACTCCGGCTAATCATTTCGGAAGACGGCATCATCTCCCAGTATGACGGCTATTTCGACCTGAAAGAGCTGGACTGGGATTACTACCGTGAAAAATACGGCAATATCCACCGCATGGACCGACTGCTGAAGGCCGAGGGAAAATCAGCGGATGAGTACAAAGTAGCCAAACAAGCCGATGCCCTGATGACTTTTTACAATCTTGACAAAGAAGAAGTTGACAGATTATTGTCAGAAATGAATTATCAGTTACCGGTAGATTATCTGGAGAAAAACCTGAAATATTACCTGGCCCGTACATCCCACGGTTCCACACTCAGCCGGATCGTCCATGCCCAACTGGCCAATATGATCGGGGATGACCAACTGAGCTGGGAATTATACTTTGATGCCCTGACCAGCGATTACAACGACATTCAGGGCGGTACAACCGCCGAAGGCATTCATGCCGGTGTTATGGCCGGGACCATCATGATCGCCATTTCAACTTATGCCGGGGTGGACATCCGTGGTGAGGTCCTGAAAGTCAATCCACATCTGCCTGGACGGTGGAAAGAAATGAAATTCAATCTCCGGTTCAAAGGTGTGCATTATGATTTTGAGATTACAGCGGATGCTGTTAAAGGCAATGCAGATAAAGAGGTGCTTGTGGTTGTGAACGGGAAGGAGTATAAGATAAGTAATGGGGGGCGTGTTGTCGCCCACCAATGAATTGGTGGTCTTGGGTTTCGGTCGTCCCTTCGGGACTTGGGGTGCGTCCCAAAGGGACAGCATAATACAAAGCCATGGAATTTATTCCTTGGCCTGATGAAATGAAATTAATTGTTGAATCTCGTCCCGGAGGGATAGAATGATAAAAGGCCACAGAATTTATTCTTTGGCATGATGGGCTGTGTTCATTGTTGATGCCCACCAATAAATTGGTGGTCTGATGTTTCGGTCGTCCCTTCGGGACTTGGGGATTGTCCTGAAGGGACAATGTGATACAAAGCCATGGAATTTATTCCTTGGCTTGCTGAAATGAAACATAGCGCGATAAACTCGATAACAGAAAAAAATTAAAAAAACAGTAATTATGTCTTCATTCGTCAAAATTTACATCCATTATGCGTTTAGCACAAAAAACCGTGAACACTTTATTGTTCCGGAATTGGAAAACCGTTTATGGGCTTACATGGGTGGAGTTGCTAAAAGAAACAACTTGACAGCCATCGCCATAAATGGAACAGAAGACCATGCTCATGTCCTATTATCTCTGCCGTCAACCATTACCATTGCTCACGCAATACAGTTGGTGAAAGGAGCCTCATCAAATTGGGTTCATAAAACATTCCCTGAATATCAGGATTTTGAATGGCAAAAAGGATATGGCGCGTTTAGCATTAGTCATTACGATTTGGAAAAAACAATCAATTACATCAAAAACCAGAAAAAGCGTCATCAAACACAGGATTATAAATCTGAATTTTTGGAATTACTAAAAGAACATGATATTGATTATGATGAAAGGTATATTTGGGATTGATTTGTTGACAATTGGATTGCCCACCAATGAAGTGGTGGTCTGTTGTTTCGGTCGTCCCTTCGGGACTTTGGGGATTCGTCCCGGAGGGACAGAATGATAAAAGGCCATGGAATTTATTCCTTGGCTTGACGGATTGGCTGCATTGTGATTGCCCACCAATGAATTGGTGGTCTTGGGTTTCGGTCGTCCCTTCGGGACTTGGGGATTGTCCTGAAGGGACAACGTAATACAAAGCCATGGAATTCATTCCTTGGCCTGATGGGTTGCGTCCTTTGCGAAAAAACATTGCGCACATTGCGGTTAGATCAAATACAGGAAAATAAATTTTAAAACATAATACCATGCTCGAAGACGTTTTATTAATTACCGAAAAACACAAAATTGCCGGAGAGGCCATCCTGAAAGAAATCCTGAAAAGGAAAAAAGATAAATTCATTGTGGCCATATCCGGTGAGTCGGGCTCCGGAAAATCGGAACTCACGCATGTTATTGCCAAAGGCTTGCGTAAACACGGCATTTTCGCCAAACCCATCCACGCCGATAATTTTTACAATACGCTGCCCCTTGAGCGAACGGAATGGCGCATTAAAAACGGCATCGAAAAAGTTGTCGGACTGGGGGAATACAAATGGGATGAGATCAACAGGGTCATTGACGATTTCAGGAATAACCGCAAATCATCCATGCCCTGTGTGGACCTTGTGACCGAACAGGTGGATACCCTGACAACCGATTTCAACGGCATTGATATGTTGGTTATTGACGGCCTTTATGCCATCAATATTGATGAGGCGGATTTACGGGTATTTATAGAACTGACTTATCACGAAACCAAGAAAGCCCAGAAAGACCGCGGCAAGGAACCGCAGAACGAGTACCGGATGCGGGTGCTGGAACAGGAACACAGGCAGGTTTCGTCTATCA
>JAADID010000308.1 GCA_013151505.1 Chlorobiota bacterium
TGACCCTGATCAAATGATCTTACTAAAGTAGAGAGACTCTTGCCAAACAAGACAGTATCGGTTTTTTTAATGACACCGATTCGTATGTCGGATTTGCTGTGCCACGATTCCTCTCCAAGCTCCTTATAATAATAGCCATTGGAACCACCACAGACAAAAATTACAGAGTCGAATATCCTGATATCTGTGACATGCATTCCATCCAGTCCCTGACAGGTCGTCCACTGTGCACTTATTTTTAAGGAAAGAATAGAAAGAAGGATAAATAAAGTCGCAAAAAACGTCTTGAATTTCACTTGTTTGATTTGTGTTTATTGAAGTCAATACAAATATACTGTATTTCAAAGAAAAGGACAACTTGCTGAAATGGAAAAGTTATAATCAGAAAGAAATTTACATTCATTATTATTGATATCCTTACTTTTGCACCGATGATCTATCCACGCCATTTTGAGCAAAAAGTTGACTTCACCACCGTGAGGGAAATGATAAGGGGCTATTGCATCAGCCCCATGGGGAAGGATTATGTGGACAAGATACGTTTCTCATCAAACAAAGAATTGATTGTCAGACTGCTTGAACAAATCAGTGAATTCAAGAATATTCTGCTCTCAGGTGAACCGTTTCCCGCACAGGACTATTTTGACCTGCGACAGGAGCTTGCCCGCCTGAAAACACCGGGAACATACATTGAACCCGGGGCCCTTTTCGACCTGAAAACCTCTCTGAATGTGGTCAGCCGGATACTGGATTTTATCAGGAAAAAAGAGGATGACGCTTTTCCCCGTCTGAAAGCACTTGCCGCAGAGGTGGATTGGCCGGAAGAAGTCCCGGAATATGCGGAGCGGATCATTGACGATAAAGGTGAGATCAGAAGCAGCGCTTCCGAAAAACTGGCGAAGATCAGAAAACAACTGGAAGCCAAAGAACGGCAAGTTGTCCGCGAAACACGGAGGGTGTTTGCCCTGGCAAAAAAATCGGGATGGATTCCCGAAGATGCCGGGATCACCATCCGCAGCGGCAGGGCGGTCATTCCGGTGAAAGCAGCCGACAAAAGAGCTTTTGAAGGATTTGTCCATGATGTATCGGCTTCGGGACAAACCGTGTTCATTGAGCCGGCAGGATCCTTTGAAATCAACAACGAAATCAGGGAGCTGGAAAACGAAGAAAAACGGGAGATCATCAGGATACTGACTGTCTTTACAGACAAAATCCGGACGTACCTTCCTTCACTTTTCGGTGCATACCGTTTCCTCGGGCTTATTGATTTTATCCGTGCCAAAGCCCTGTTTGCCCAAAAGATAACAGCCGGAAAACCTGAAATATCAAATGAGAAGATACTGATTCTGAAAAAAGCACGCCATCCCCTTTTGTACTTGTCACATCGTGAAGCCGGCAAAGAAGTTGTTCCGCTCGATCTGGAACTGAACAAGGAAAACCGCATCCTGGTCATCTCCGGGCCCAATGCCGGCGGAAAATCGGTATGCCTTAAAACCGTTGGCTTGCTGCAATATATGGTGCAATGCGGCCTGCATGTTTCCTGCTCTCCCGACAGCGTTTTCCCGGTTTTTGAAAACCTGTTCATTGACATCGGCGATGAGCAGTCGCTTGAAAATGACCTGAGTACTTACAGCTCCCATTTGCTGAATATGAAATTTTTCCTCCGTCATGCCAACGAAAACACCCTGTTTCTGATAGATGAATTCGGGACGGGTACTGAGCCGCAACTTGGCGGTGCCATTGCCGAAGCCACACTGGAACAACTGAATAAAAAAGGGGCATTTGGTGTGGTCACCACACATTACACCAACCTGAAACTGGCAGCCCAGCGGATGGAAGGACTCATCAACGGTGCCATGCTGTTTGACTCGAAAGCCATGCAGCCGCTTTATCAGTTGCAGATCGGAAACCCGGGCAGTTCGTTTGCCTTTGAGATTGCGAGAAAAACCGGTTTTCCGAAATATGTTCTGAACCGGGCAAAAAAGAAAAGCGGAGGTAAACATGTCTCCTTCGATAAACAATTGCAGCAACTGGAAGTGGATAAACTCACCCTTGAAAAGAAACAGCAGGAAGTTCATGCCACAGATGAGCAATTGTCGGAAATGATAGAAAAATATACCAATCTGCTGGAAGAGATAAAGAAAACGAAAAAGCAGATCATTCGCGAAGCCGAAGAAGAAGCATTAAGAATAATTGCCGGTTCGAACAAGGTTATTGAAAAGACCATCAAAGAGATCAGGGAAACCGGCGCCGATAAAGAAAAAACGAAGGAGATCAGAAAAAAACTTCGGGACAAGAAACAGAAACTGGAAAACATAGTATTGAAAGAAGATGTTAAAAAAACCGGGAGCAGGAAAAAAGAGAAACAGGAAAGCCCGGAACCGGTCACAGGTGATGAGCCTTTAAAAGCGGGAGACTATGTGCGTATCAAAAACACGGATATAATTGGTGAGTTGTTATCGGTTGAAGGGGAAGATGCCATTGTGGACGTCAATGAGATCAAGCTGAAAACTTCATTGCGAAAGCTTGTAAAAACCGAAAGAGCGCCATTTAAAAAAATCTCATTCCGCTCAAAGCAGGCCCACCGCAACATTTTAAGCGAGATCAACGAAAAGGCGGCGCATTTCAACCTGACCATTGACCTGCGGGGTAAACGGGCCGACGAAGCACTGGCAATCCTTAAAAAATATATTGACGATGCCATTTTGCTGAATATCGGAGAAGTAAATATCCTCCACGGCAAAGGGGATGGTATCCTTCGTCCGCTGATTCGTGAATACCTTCACACAATAGAGGAAATAAAAAGTTTTGGCGATGCACCGCTCGAAACGGGAGGGGCAGGAATAACCCGGGTGTTTTTTCGTTAATTGTAAAAAAAGGATAAAATATGAGTTATTTTTTGTGGGGATCAGCAGTTGTTTTGATCATATTGTTTATCATTTCCTCTGTAAAGAAAGCCCGTTTGCTAAATGAGGCCGGTCAGAAGAAGCAGAGTGAAAACATCATCATATTAAACGATGACAATTTTCGGAAAACAATAAAAAAAGGAGTAGTCCTTGTTGATTTCTGGGCGCCGTGGTGTACTCCTTGCCGCATACAGAATCCGGTTATCAGCGATCTGGCTGATGAGTTTAACGGAAAAGCCAGTATCTGTAAACTCAATGTGGATGAAAACAAAAAATCAGCTATGCGGATGAACATTAAAAATATCCCGAATATCATCATTTTTAAGGATGGAAAACCGGCCAAACAATTGATAGGTGTCAAATCAAAACACACCCTGGCCAAAGCCGTTGACTCATTGCTGGATTAAAAAAAAGCCGGACAGTGGTCCGGCCTCAAAGGTTTGTTTTTTTAAAGCTTCATTCGTTTACTCTACGGTTCCGCTCATTTCAGGGATCAATTCCCACACTTCATCTTTGGTTCCCCTGATGGTACCCCTTAATTCTTCCATAAAGTTTTCCCACGAGCCTTCGCCGTTGACCTCCTCAAAATCCTTTTTAAATTGAGGGTCTTTGTCAAACCAGGCCCACTTTTCAAATCCCCAAACTACGGCAACATCTTCATCAGTATTTACATCGAACTCCGACCAATAGGTGTTAAGCGTCCAATCGTATTTTTTTTCGTTATAAACCTTCACGACTTTTTGCATTAATTCCTTAAAACGGTATCCCTGCCAATCGTTAAGGTCAAAAACCCTGATTGATAATTTGGATGAAACCCTGTTTTCAGGATCAGGGTTGTATGAAAGTTTTTTATCATTTTTCCAGAAATTGGTTTCAACAACATGCTTCACATTTGGCATTACATTCTGTGTCCAGTCTTCCGTGTGGTCTTTCCCGTTTGGCCTTGAGTCAAGGTCGGTATAGGTAGCCGGGCCCATTGACCATACAAACTGACCGGCATTTGCCCCAACGGAGACCAGCCAGACATTTGCATGAAAAGGCCCTTCGGCATGATACTTTTTGTTGTGCTTTGAAACGGCATCCCCAAACTCTTTGTACTTGTCTGTTTTAACAACAAGCCGGGTGTTTTCGAACATCATGTAGTTTTCTTTTTCCTGTGCAGAAGAAGTAGCAGTTAAGGCCGCAAGGGCCAAAAATAGAATAGATAGTCTTTTCATGATAAAGTATTTTGGTAAAAAATAGAAATGTTAATTGCGATAAAAGTAATGTTAGAAGTATTAACACGCTAATCTTTAACATCCATTTAACAAAATACCCAAAATACCGCAACAGGGAACCAACCGGGTTGGAAAAAAGGAAAGAATGATTGACGATTTACGAAATGAGCAGGATGCATGTCAGGGGTCTTTCTAACCACTTTAAGCGGGACGCTTAAAGCAGATGCCTGTATGCTTTTTCATCTTACCGCTTAAGCGTCCCGCTTAAAGTTAACACCTTTTACACAGGTAATACCAATAAAAGATCAGTAAATTCAACAGATTGACAGAAATGTCGCATAAATGTCGCAAATAAACCGTTACCATATTGAGTGTTTCATAATTATTTTTGTTGAGAAATTAAATAAGTTATGAATGAGATTGGAAAAAAAATTAAAGAAGTAAGAAAGAAAAAAGGTTTCTCTCAGGAAGAATTATCTGATGCGGCTGGAGTGAATTTAAGAACAATCCAGCGGATTGAAAATAACGAAAGTGAACCGCGTGGAAAAACGTTGTATTTAATTTGTGAGGTTCTTGGAATAAATATTGAAGATGTTTTAAATTACGGAAAAGAAACAGATACAAATTATCTGATTTTCTTTCATCTGTCGGTACTCTCGTTTTTGGTTATTCCCGTTGGAAATATAATTATCCCTCTCATATTATGGCTGACCAAAAAAGATAAAATAATCGGATTAAAAGAGATTGGCGCTAACCTCTTGAATTTTCAAATAATCTGGTCAGTATTTGCTTTTACTTCTATTACAACCTATGCCTTTTTCAAAATTATACATTATGGAACAATTGAAATTTTATTTTACGTATTTGTCGGACTTTACGCAATGAATATTATTTTACCAATTTCCTTTGCTATTAAAACCAAAAAAGGAAAAATAAAAAATCTTTATCCGAACCCGATAAAACTGATAGAATACCAAACCTGACAGGTTTCCAAAACCTGTCAGGTTTAGTATATTGACTAATGAATCCCGTCCAACCTTTCCCTTACTTTTTTCGGCAGTTTTCTCACCACCTCGTCATAAGAATGGTCAATCCATTCCCTGATGAGCCGTTCGTCAACGGTGCCGTCAATCATCACGGTATTCCAGTAACGTTTGTTCATGTGCCATCCGGGAAGTACGGAAGGATAATGTTCCCGCAATTCAATGGCTTTTTCCGGGTCGCACTTCAGGTTGATGCTCAACGGCCCTTCCAGATCGGTCAGGGCAAACATTTTTCCGCAGACTTTAAAGACCAGCGTGGTTTCGTCAAACGGAAAACTTTCGGTGGTTTCAGGTTTTGAAAGGCAGTATAATCGAATCTCTTCTATATTCATTTTCAATAAATTGGCTACATGGTTCCAAAGATAAGGTTAATTTTATAAAAAGTTTGGAAAGAAAAAATACTTGCTTTTCATGGATTTTGAATTACCTTTGTGATACATGGCGATAAGTGATCCCGGCCTGAAAAGGGCAGAGGATTAAAACTTATCCCTTTTTTTTGGAAACCAACTGAGTAAAAATATGGGCCTCAAAGAAAAATCGTCGGACCTCCGTCAGCGTATGCGCAACGCACTGAAAGGAGGTGGCGAAAAAGCCATTCAAAAACAAAAAGCAACCGGAAAACTCACAGCCCGTGAGCGTATTCTTGCGTTGCTCGATCCGGGTTCGTTCCACGAATACGACTTGTTTGTTGAACATGCAGCCAAAGATTTCGACATGGATAAAAAGTACCTTCCGGGTGATGGCGTTATCACGGGGACAGGTACGATTTATGAACATCCGGTTTGTATCTATGCGCAGGATTTTACTGTCGCCGGAGGCTCGCTGGGATGGATGCATGCCAAGAAAATCACAAAGATCATGGACCATGCCCTGAAACTGAAAGTTCCGTTGATCGGGATCAACGATTCGGGGGGTGCGCGTATTCAGGAAGGGGTAAACTCCCTTGCCGGATATGGAGAGATATTCTTCCGTAACACCCTGGCATCTGGAGTGATTCCCCAGATTTCCGTTATTCTCGGCCCGTGTGCAGGCGGGGCGGTTTATTCACCTGCACTGACCGATTTCGTTTTTGTGGTGGATAAAATCTCAAAAATGTTCATCACCGGTCCTGAAGTCATAAAGACGGTAATCGGTGAAGAAATATCCATGGAGGAACTGGGCGGTGCGCGTGTGCATTGCGAAACTACCGGTAATGCTCACTTTTTTGCCGAAAGCGAACAGCAATGTTTTGACCAGATCAAGGAATTGATAACTTATATCCCATGGAATAACACCCGCAAAGCGCAACCATTTCCTGCAAAAGAGCCAAAATCAAAAACTTTCAAACTCGAAGATATTGTGCCGGACAGCCCCAAAGAACCTTACGATGTCAGGGATGTGATCAGGGCACTTGTTGATGATTCCGAATTCCTTGAAGTACAGGAGCTGTTTGCACAGAATATTGTTGTCGGCTTTTCACGACTTAATGGTCAGACAGTGGGTATTGTGGCCAATCAGCCTATGGTGCTTGCCGGGGTGCTGGATGTTGACTCCTCCGATAAAGCTGCCCGGTTTATCCGGTTCTGTGATGCTTTTAATGTTCCTTTGGTCACACTGGTTGACCTGCCGGGATATTTGCCGGGTGTTGACCAGGAATACGCAGGAGTGATCAGGCATGGAGCCAAAGTATTGTACGCTTACTCGGAAGCCACTGTCCCGAAAATTACAATCATTTTGAGAAAAGCTTACGGCGGAGGGTATATTGCCATGTGTTCACATCATTTGCGTGCCGATTTCGTTTTTGCCTGGCCGTTGGCGGAAATTGCCGTAATGGGCCCTGAAGGCGCTGCCAATATTGTGTTCAGAAAAGAAATTGCTGCCGCTGAAAACCCCGATGAGGTGCGCAGGCAAAAGGTTGAAGAATACAAGGCCAAATTTGCCAATCCTTATGTAGCAGCTGCTTACGGTTACATTGATGCCGTTATTGAACCCGAAGAAACAAGAAATATGCTTCTTCATGCTTTGCAGATTTCCGAAGAAAAAACCGTAAGAATGCCCGAAAAGAAACATGGTGTTCCACCGTTCTAAAACTTGAATTGACATGCCTGAAGAAAATATTAAACCATTTGAATTCCTGATGCTTGATGATGAGGTGTATAAAACCCACCTTACCAAAAAGTTCAGAAACCGGAAAAAATATGAACCGGCAAATCCGGGATTGATAAAGGCCTTTATTCCCGGTATGATCTTAAAGGTTTATACCAGGAAAGGCAGAAAGGTAAATGAAGGGGATAAGCTGTTGATCCTTGAAGCGATGAAGATGCAGAATATAGTCAGATCACCTGTTACCGGAAAAGTGAAAGCTTTACATGTTAAGAAAAACCAGCGGGTACATAAAGATCAGTTAATGATTGTGATAGAATAAACCAGTTGCTTATGCAGCAGATCATTGATCTGCATTCCGGAATATTTTATTCGTGGATTCAATATAATTCAGGATTTCATCTTTTCCGGTTCTTTTTACGGCTGAGGTGACGAAATAATTCGGAAGCTGCTCCCAGTCTTTTTCCAGTGTTTTTTTATATTTATTAAGGTTGTTATCTTTCTCGCGCAAGGTCAGCTTGTCGGCTTTTGTAAACAGGATAGTGAACGGAATTTGCGAAACGGCGAGCCATCCCATAAATTCCAGGTCGTTGGCCTGGGGTTCATGTCTGAGGTCAATTAATAGAAACAATGTGAGCAGATTCGTACGCTTTAAAATATAGCTCCTGATCAGTTTGTCCCACTTTAACCTTTCCGATTTCGACCGTTTGGCATATCCGTATCCCGGCAAATCCACCAGATACCAGGCTTTATCAATGAGGAAATGGTTGATGGTAATGGTTTTGCCGGGGCTGCCCGATACTTTGGCCAGTTTCCGCCTGCCGGTCAGCATGTTGATCAGTGAAGATTTGCCCACATTCGATCGTCCGATAAAAGCATATTCAGGCTTGTCGGGTGCTGGGCACTGACTGATCTTGACCGAACTGGTAATGTACTCGGCATGGATAATATTCATCGCTTACTCCCCGTCTTGTTCATCCTGATGTTTTCTTTTTTTTGACGGCTTCTTTATCGTAACTCAGAAAATGGCGTTCTTTTTTGATGTCGTAAATGTCTTCAACCGTGACCAGAATGCCTGTTTCTTCAACATCACCAAAATGATTGTTCAGAGCTGTTCCAAAAGTTTTCATGGTGGACGAAAGGTTCATGTAAGCATTGAACAGCGGAGGGATATTTTCTCCCAGTTTTCGCACTTTGTTGACCAGTATTCTGTAATCTTCCTTATAGTTGTACCCCGTAAAGATGCTGTTCAGTATTTTTTCGCTGGTGGTAATCTCAAGCGGTTCGATGGGAGTGATGAGATTATCAGGGTCAGGAAAATACTTGTGCATGAAAAACAGGATCAGGTCCCTGGCAAACCGGTCAAAATCAGGATACATGGTCACTTTGCCGAAAAGATACTTGGTGTCGGGATTTTCAACCAGTAAAGCGGCAATGCCGTCCCATAAATTGTCGAGAGCAAACATTCCCCGGCGCAGGTCATAATTGGGCTGGTATAACGGCTGGACAAAAGAACGGCCCAACTCGATGGTAAAGGGCAAATATTCGTTAATGAATTTTTTCGAATATTTGAATAGTGCGCCAGTGGGCGAATGCACTTTATTGCCTTCCGAAACTTCAAGCTCTTTTCCGTGGATATACCTGTAGCCGCCGATGATCTCTTCTTCGTCAGGGTCCCACAACACCATCTGCTTAAAACAATGATCCCCGCTGTCGTACTCATCCAGGTCAAGGGCTTTCCCGGTACCCCCGCCGGCATCACGGAAAGTGATTTCACGCAGACGGCCGATCTCTCGCATTACGTTGGGAGCCGTTTGTTCGGTAATTATATAAATTTCGTTGTGTCCGTTATTGGTATCTCGCAGGAATGTATCCTTGTTTAATTCTTTTTTTAATAAGGATTTATCTACCGGATTAATGATAGTTTCCATTTGATCTGATTTTGTAAAAAACATTTATACAAAGATAGGTATTTCGTTTTTTGAATAATGAAAAATAATGACCGGTAATCAATTTTAAATTATCTGATTCAGGTTTATATCTTTAAGGCAATCATAATCCTTCCGGGTAATTTTTTCATATTATTTCTTGTGATTTCTGATTATGACTTTTGAACTCATTCCAACTCAATCCTGTTTTCCGGTGTTAACTTTTCTAAAAACAAATCACATGGCATACACAAAATGCCGTTTTTCATCAGTTTTTCTTTGCCACGGTATAAAAAGAAACAACTGGCCCCGGGATAATCAGTCCTGAAAGACATCAATCTTTTTAAATCATTCGATCTGATGTTTGTGGTATTTTTGACCTCAATTGCCACCAGAGTATCTGGTCCGTAAATAATAAAATCCACTTCAACACAGGCTTTTGTCCTCCAGTAATAAAGCTTGTTTCCGTTACTATGATAGGCGATCCATGCCTGTAAATGTTGCATGATGAGATTTTCAAGAACAATTCCATCAATTTCGTGCGGACTGTCAAGTGGTCCCGACGGGCGGATTGTCCTGAAAACACCTGCATCGAAGAAATAGAACTTGGGATGAGAAATAAGATGCCTTTTCGCTCTTTTATTGAAGACAGGAATTCTGTTAGCAAGCAATAGGTCTTCCAGAATAGAAAGATTGCTTTTACCTCCATTTTCGCTTCCTTTTTGGATATTGTACCTCCAAAATTACGGAAAAAAGAGATTGGTTAACTTCTGAAAAGTTTTTGTGACCTTATCCGGGAAGATAATAAGGTTAAATTGTGTCTGGCTCCGGGATACTACTGAGGTTTTGTTAGCTGCCGGATAACTTGACAAACCCCTGAAATCAAATACAAAACCATATTGCCCGACCAGGCGGGAGCAAGTCCACCCGTCAGGTCAGATAGAAACATTTCGTTCCTATGGAACTCTTTGCTGAACATTTAATAAGCCAGAGACTTACGTCTCTGGCTATAATATGAACTGCCACTGGCAGTTTTGATTTATCCCATAGTATTTGGTGAAGCAATCAGAAAAAACCATCCCATCGGGATGGAATGTTATAGTCAGGGACGTAAGTCCCTGAAATCTAATACATATAAAATAAGTTCCATAGGAACGATATATCTTAATTAAGCATCATTACTGATTAAAATCATTAGCGCATTTATGGTTTTTTGTTTTCAACCCAGGTTTCAAACGGTTCCGGGTTTTCAGTGTCCAGAGTATAAACATATTGCCTCATCAGTTCCGCCCATTCATTGCTGCTGTGCCTTTTGTCAAAAAACCGGTAAGAAACATTTTTACCGAATGTAATTTTGATTGTTTGATTTTTCTGTCTGGCCATTTCATCAGGCAAAAGCATCATCTCGAAATTGGTCTTGATATGCAGGCGTTTGCGCCAGTCGGCAATATTGTAAAAATGGTTCGTGTTTCTGCCTGTAATAAAAGTGGGAATGATATCCCGCTTGAACCGTTTGGCTTTCGTAATGAAAGTCGGCTTCCATTCCAGGTCTTTGATCTCACCGCCTTTTTTTCTTGAAACCAGCCCGAACGGGAAATAACAGATGAGTTTATCGGAAGCAAAAGTTTCGTTGATGATGCGGATGTTTTCGGTGTTGCTTCCCAGCTTGTTGATCGGTATAAAAAGGGGTTCCAGATTTTTGACATTCATTAAAAGATCATTTACGGGAAACACAATATCGCTTCTTTTCTTACTGACGGCCAGCATTAGTGCCATGCCATCCAGCCCGCCCAGCGGATGATTTGAAGCCACGATACACCTGTCCTTTTCAGGGATATTGTCCAGCCCCACAACATCCAGTTTTGTGTTCATGTCCTCAAGGACAGCATCAATAAATTCGGTTCCCATCAAATGGCCGTGGCGGATCAGCAGGGTGTTCAAAAACTCCTGTCGAATGATACGTTTCATCAATCCTGTCACAAAACCCGGTAACATTTTTTTTAAGGCAGGGCTTTTGTTCTCAATGACTTTATCAATATCAATCAGCGTTATTCCTGCTTTAAGGGCCCTTTGTTTCTCTTCTTCCGTGTATTGCTTATCAGACATACAGCAAATATAAATGTTTTCGCGACTAATTAAAATGGGATAAATTCAGGAAAAAAATACTGATTTGATACAGATATCCACATTCAATTCTTTTGGCTAAATATATGCAAACAAAATGGGCTATAACAATGCAGATCAACACATTTCATGTATTGATTTATCCCAAAACGAGCACAAATATTACACTCGTAATGCATTGGTTATAAAAAGAATAAAGTTCATACAACACTTATCAACAAATTCCGATGTAATTCGATGTTAATAAGTTTTTGTCATTGAGGCTGAAATTAAATAATTGTTGTTTCTCAATTTTTTAGGCGATCAAATACGATAAAAAAGGTTTAAAAAACGTAACATTTTGTTAACAATGTGGTAAAAGGTGGTAAAAAATGTTAATTTGTGGAAAAAATGTTTATATATTTACGCCATAATTCCGTGTTTTTAAATGCTTAACATATTAGGAACATACGAGTGCAAGGTGGATGCCAAGGGACGGCTTATGTTTCCCGTGGCATTCAAAAACCAGATGGGCGAAGAAATCAAGCAGGGATTCGTGATCAAACGGAGCATTTTTAAAAAATGCCTGGAACTTTTTCCGGTATCCCAATGGCGTGAAGAATCGCGAATGGTAAGCCGGCTGAATATGTTCAAAAAAAAGAACGCGGAGTTTGTAACCAAGTTTATGGCCGGTGTAAAACCGGTTGAGTTGGATGGTTCGGGCAGGTTGCTCATTCCACGGGACCTGTTAAAATATGGCGGAATCACAAAAGAGATCGTGCTAACCTCGGTAGTCAACAAAATTGAGATATGGGACAAAGAGTCGTACGAAAATGCCGTTGACTACGATCCTGATGACTTTGCCAACCTGGCCGAAGATGTAATGGGTGATTTGGAAAACGATCAATAAGCAGATGTATCACATACCGGTTATGCTCAACGAAAGTATTGAGGGGCTTAATATTAAGCCTGAAGGTACTTATGTGGATGCCACCTTCGGAGGCGGAGGGCACTCACGTGAGATATTGAGGAGGCTGGACAATGGAAGGCTTTTTGCTTTTGACCAGGACAGTGATGCTTTTGAGAATATCCCCGATGATGACCGGTTTGTCCTTATCAAAACCAATTTCCGTTTTCTGAAAAACTTTCTGCGGCTTCATGATGCTTTGCCGGTGGACGGTATCTTGGCTGATCTGGGCATTTCGTCACACCAGATTGATGTGGCCGAAAGGGGGTTTTCTTCCCGTTTCGATGCCCCGCTGGATATGCGGATGGACAGGGAGCAGGAATTGACGGCCGCACAAATTATCAATGAATACGATGAACGCCAGCTGACCGGATTATTCAGAAAATACGGTGAAATTAAAAACAGCGGGAGTGTTTCCAAAGCCGTAATCCGTGCACGTGAAACAGGAAAGATTCAAACGACATTTCAACTTGCAGAAGCCGTTCGATCCTGTTTTCCACCGTCAAAATTTAACAAATCCCTGGCCAGGTTATTTCAGGCTCTGCGAATAGAAGTGAATGATGAGTTGGCAGCCCTTGAAGAATTTCTGCTTCAAACCCCTGACGTTTTGAAAAAAGGGGGGCGCCTCGTGGTTATCGCCTACCATTCACTGGAAGACCGGCTTGTAAAAAATTTTATGAGATCGGGAAATCTCGAAGGGAAAGTGGAGAAGGATTTTTACGGAAACCCGATCCTGACCTTTAAAGTTATAACGGGTAAACCCATAGTCCCTTCTGAGGGAGAAATCAAATTAAATAACCGTGCACGCAGCGCTAAACTGCGTATTGCTGAAAAGATATTAAATGACGCCGAATAAAAACATCAGAAGAGAAAAGGAACCGCCAGCACCAAAATATTCGGGGGCAAGACGCAAAAAAATAGGCGTGGCCCTGAAAAAAGTCCTCGGCGGCGAGATCATCGGAACCGGTACATTCCGGTTTTTCCCTTTCCTCGTATTTGTGGCATCTCTGGCATTCTTTTATATAGCAAACAACTATCTGGCTGAAAACAAAATAAGAGAAATTAACCGGCTGACGAAAGAACTCAAAGAAATCCGTTACGAGTTTATTACTACAAAGTCAAAACTTGGAGAACTCACCAAACAATCTAAACTGGCTACGAAATTAGAATCAAAAGGAATTAAGGAAAGCACCGAACCGATCAAAACAATTAAGGCAGTTCAGGATACAAAAAATGAGTAGTATAAAGTTGATAAATATCAAAAAAGACATTTTGTGGCGGGTGTACCTTGTCTACTTCTTTGTGCTGTTGTTTGCCCTCCTCATTGTGGGTAAGATTATTTATATCCAGGTAAAAGAAGGAGATGAACTTCGTGCACTGGCAAAAACGCAGGAATTAAAGGTTTTTACCATTGATGCCAACCGTGGAAACATCCTTGATGACAAAGGAAACCTGCTGGCTACATCGGTTCCGGTATTTGAGATCAGGATGGATGTGGCTTCACCCAATATTCCGGATGCGCTCTTCAACCAAAATGTGGATGCACTGGCAGCAGGACTTGCCCGTGTGATCGGACAGAAAACCAGGCAACAATACAAAGCCATTTTGGTAAAGAACCGGAAAAAAGGCAGGCGTTATGTATGGCTGGGTAGTAAGGTGACGTATGATCAGTTAAAAGAATTGAGAAAGCTGCCCGTTTTCAACCGTGGCAGAAATGCAGGCGGATTGATTGTTAATCAGACACCCCGTCGCGAACTGCCTTTCAAGGAACTGGCAGCCCGAACTATTGGTTTCGAAAGCGGTAATAAAAAATACCTGGTGGGACTCGAAGGGGCATATTCTGATATTCTAAGTGGAAAAAACGGACAACAGGTAAAACGCAGGATCAATCACGGCGACTGGGTTCCGGTGTACGATGAAAACGATGTGGAACCCCGTGACGGCCTTGACCTGCAAACTACCATTGATATCAACATTCAGGATATTGCCGAGAATGCATTGTTGAGACAATTGTTGAACCATAAGGCTTTCCAGGGATGTGCTGTGGTAATGGAGGTAAAAACAGGAAAAATAAAAGCCATCGCCAATCTCACTTACGACAGTACCGACGGAAAATACAAAGAGTCTTATAATTATGCCATCGGGGCCAGCATCGAACCCGGCTCTACCTTTAAACTCCCCAATATTTTGGTGGCCATTGAAAAGGGAAATGTAAAACTGACCGACAGTGTGATCACCGGGGTTGGCTTTGAGGTTATTCACGGCGTCCCGGTTCAGGATGTTCATAAAATCAAAACCGGGCGGATCACTGTCCGTGATGTTTTCGAGCATTCTTCCAATGTAGGAATGGCCAAAATCATCACAAGAACATTTGCTGAAAAGCCGAAGATTTATACCGATGCACTTTATGAAATGGGCCTTAACCGTCCTTTGGGAATTGACATCAAGGGAGAAGGAAGGCCGTTGATTAAAAGCCCGGAAGACAAAGACTGGTGGGGTACCACTTTGACAGTCATGGCTTATGGCTATGAAATTCGCCAGACCCCGCTTCAAACCCTGACTTTTTATAATGCCATCGCCAACGATGGAAAAATGGTTAAGCCCCGTTTTGTAGAAGCCATTAAAGTGGGCGACGAGGTAAAAGAACGTTTCGAAACCGAAGTGATCAATCCGCAGGTGGTATCGCCCGAAACAGTTAAAATCGGACAATCGTTGCTCGAAGGTGTTGTCAGTGAAGGTACGGCAAAAAATTCTTTCAAAAATTGTGGCTATAAAGTGGCAGGGAAAACAGGTACTGCCAAGATTGCTTCGGGTGGAAAATACAGACGGGATTATAATGCCACGTTTGTAGGATATTTTCCTGCGGATGATCCGAAATATTCGTGCATTGTTTCGATAAACAGGCCTACCAACGGAAAATATTACGGTGGCAGTGTGGCGGCGCCTGCATTCAGGGAGATTTCCGATAAGCTTTATGCAACGACAATAGCGCTACATGTTAACAATCAACTGGCGGAAGTGGATGTGCCGCCTCCGATGCCGGAAGATCCGGTTGCCTACGATGATCTGCAAGATATTTATGCGGAACTCAATATCAAAGCTGCTGATCTCATTACGACTGAAAACTGGGCTGTTGCAAATAATGAAGAAGGACAGGTGATTATCGAACCCGCTGACGATCAATTTAAAAGAAATGTAGTTCCCGATGTGCGGGGAATGAAAGCAAAGGATGCTGTTTTCCTGCTTGAAAACAAAGGATTGAAAACCCGCATTTCGGGCAGGGGATTTGTCAGGTCACAATCTGTCAGACCCGGTACTCCGTTGACGAAAGGGCGCGTGATTAAACTTCAGCTGGCTGTTTATTAACAAAAATTGAATTTGAAGAAGCTAAACGACATATTGACTGATGTAAAAGTGGAGGAGATTTCCGGTAATGCAAACCGTGAGATCAATAATATTGCTTTCGATTCAAGACAAGTTGACCGGGGTGACGTATTTGTTGCTGTTGCAGGAACGCAGGTTGACGGCCACGACTATATTGAGCAGGCTGAAAACAGCGGTTGTTGTGTCGTTGTTTGCGAACACCTTCCCGGAAAGCTTTCACCCGGTGTTACCTATGTCAAAGTCAGCAATTCTGCCGAGGCACTCGGGCAAATGGCTTCCGCTTTTTACGGCCATCCTTCCCAATCACTTAAACTTGTGGGGGTTACGGGTACCAACGGAAAAACCACCACCGTTACTTTGCTTTACGACCTGTTTGAAGATATGGGATACAAGACGGGAATGCTTTCCACTGTATTGAACAAGGTACATCACACAACTGTTCCGGCCACACACACTACTCCCGATTCTTTACAGATCAACCGGCTGTTAAAACAAATGGCAAGCGAGGGATGTGAATTTGTTTTTATGGAGGTCAGTTCCCATGCCATTGAGCAAAACAGGATTTCCGGATTGCAATTTTCCGGCGCTGTTTTTACGAACATAACCCACGACCACCTCGATTATCATAAAACTTTTAAAGATTATCTGGAAGCTAAAAAGAAACTTTTCACCGGACTGCCCAAATCGGCTTTTGCCCTTATAAACATTGACGACCGAAACGGAAGGGTCATTTTACAAAATACGGTAGCCAAAAAATATACGTACGGGCTGAAAAGCATGGCCGATTTTAAAGGTAAAATAATGGAAAACCATTTTGACGGGTTGGTGATGAATATAGACGGGGAAGAATTCAGCTCCTTGCTGCCCGGTGAATTTAGCGCTTACAACCTGCTGGCAGCTTATGCCACAGCGCGTTTGCTCGGACAGGATAAAACCGAAGTGTTGGTTTCATTGAGCAAAGCCCGAGGAGCCGAGGGACGGTTTGACATTATCAGGTCAAAGGATAATATTACGGGAATTATTGATTACGCCCACACGCCGGATGCCCTGAAAAATGTGCTCGAAACCATCAACAAACTCAGAACTCAAAATGAGCAACTCATCACCGTAGTAGGTGCCGGAGGCGACCGCGACAAAGAAAAAAGACCGAAAATGGCTTTTATAGTTTCCCGGTTAAGTGATCGTGTGATTCTTACTTCCGACAACCCCCGTTCCGAAAAACCGGAGCAGATCATAGAAGAAATGAAGCAGGGAATAGACCCTGCCAAAAGGATTAAAACAATGATCATCGTCAATCGTGAAGAAGCCATTAAGACTGCAGTGAATCTTGCCCGTTCAGGTGATCTGATATTGGTTGCCGGGAAAGGCCATGAAAAATACCAGGAGATCAAGGGTGTTAAATATCACTTTGATGACCGGGAAATCTTAACGAAATATTTAGAAACAATATAACGGATGTTTTATTATTTGTTCAAATACCTTGATGAAGCGTACAACCTGCCGGGGGCGGGGGTGTTCCAGTATTTGTCGTTCAGGGCGGCAATGGCGGTAATCACCTCGCTGATCATCAGTTTGCTGTTCGGCAAAAGATGGATTCGTTATCTGAACAGGAAACAGGTGGGCGAAACCATCCGTGATCTCGGTCTTGAAGGACAGCTTGAAAAACAGGGAACCCCCACGATGGGCGGACTCATCATCCTGGCTTCCATTCTTATTCCTGCACTGTTGTTTGCACGGCTGGATAACATTTACATCCTGCTGATGTTGTTCACAACGGCCTGGCTCGGAATGCTTGGTTTTCTGGACGATTACATTAAAGTATTCAAAAAAAACAAAGAAGGGTTAAACGGAAAATACAAAATTATGGGTCAGGTCATCCTGGGACTGGTAATTGGTTTGGTCATGTATTTCAACCCCAACGTAGTCGTACGTGAAAAACAGAAACCTACCGAGAACGTGGTGGTCGTGATGGATGCCCGGGGGCCGTCCTCCGGTTTTTCCATTGATGAAGCGAGATCGTTAAAAACAACCATACCCTTTTTCAAAAACAATGAGTTTGATTACGCCGACCTGGTGAAATGGATAGGACCAGGATACGAAAAATGGGCATTCCTGATCTTTATCCCTATTGTTATCTTTATCATAGTTGCCGTTTCAAACGGGGCAAATCTGACGGACGGGATGGACGGCCTGGCGACGGGGACATCATCCATCATCGGGCTAACGCTGGGTATCCTGGCATGGGTTTCGGGTAATATCATTTTTGCCGATTACCTCAACATCATGTATTTGCCCAATGTGGGCGAACTCTCAATATTTATCAGTGCGTTTGTCGGTGCAACCATCGGCTTTTTATGGTTCAATGCATACCCGGCACAGGTATTCATGGGAGATACGGGAAGCCTGTCACTGGGGGGCATCATTGCAGTATTTGCCATCATCATCCGGAAGGAACTTCTTATCCCGATATTATGCGGGATCTTCCTGGCAGAAAGTCTCTCGGTCATTTTGCAGGTCAGCTATTTTAAATATACCAAAAGAAAATACGGTGAAGGCAGGCGGATTTTTAAAATGTCTCCCCTTCATCATCATTATCAGAAAAAAGGATATCCCGAGCCGAAAATAGTGCTGCGGTTTTTTATTGTGGGCATTATCCTATCGGTTGTAACGCTGGTGACACTTAAACTACGCTAATGATGAAAAACAGCAATGAAACGAAATACGAAAATAGCAATATTGGGGGGTGGCGAAAGCGGCACAGGTGCGGCAATTCTGGCATTGAAGAAAGGATATAAAGTTTTTCTGAGTGATAACGGGCCCATAAAAGATAAGTATAAAAGCGTTCTTAAAAATTATGAAATAGGTTTTGAAGAAAACGGACATACATTCAAACGGATACTGGATGCAGACCTGGTAATCAAAAGCCCGGGCATTCCTGACCAGGTTCCTGTTGTGAGTATGGCAAAAGAGAAAGGGATTCCGGTGATTTCGGAGATTGAATTTGCCGGAAGGTTTACGAAGGCGAAAAAAATTTGCGTTACCGGAAGTAACGGAAAAACAACCACGACCTTATTGTTGCACCATATCCTGGAAAATGCGGGAGTGAAAGTGGGGTTGGCAGGGAATGTGGGAAACAGCTTTGCCTGGCAGGTAGCGATACGGGAATTTGATGTGTATGTGCTGGAAATAAGCAGCTTTCAACTGGACGGTATGTTCGATTTCAAAGCGGAAATAGCTATACTGCTGAACATTACACCCGACCACCTTGACAGGTATGAGGGTAATTTCGAAAAGTATGCCCGGTCGAAATTCCGCATACTTCAGAACCAAACAGAAAATGACGCTTTGATTTACTGCTACGATGATCCTGTGATTACGCAGCGGTTAAATAAAAGCACGATGAGGATGCAACTTTACCCATTTAGTCTCATGGAGATGGATTTCGGGCAGGGTGCATACCTGAAAGAAGAAAATATAGTAATAAAAACCCATAATAAACCATTCATTATGACATTGGAACAATTAGCATTACAGGGAAAACACAACATCTACAACTCAATGGCTGCCGGAATTGCCGCACGGCTGATGGATATCCGTAACGACTCCATCAAGCAAAGCCTGTCGGATTTTCATAACATTCCGCATCGCCTCGAGTATGTAGCCAGTGTACATGGTATCACTTTTATCAATGATTCAAAAGCCACCAATCTGAATTCTACCTGGTATGCTTTGGAATATCTCGACAAACCCATCGTTTGGATTGCCGGGGGAATTGACAAAGGCAACGATTATTCCATGATCAGCGACCTGGTGAAGGAAAAAGTGAAAGCCATTATTTGTCTGGGTGTTAATAACAAAAAACTATTCGACGCTTTCGGAAAGAAATTAAAATCCATGGTCGAAACAACGACCATGGAACAGGCTGTTATCTCGGCTTATCATATAGCCAAAAAGGGAGATGTGGTTTTGTTGTCACCGGCCTGTGCCAGTTTCGACCTGTTTGAGAATTATGAAGATCGTGGAAACCAGTTTAAAGAATATGTAAGGGAATTATAAATGAACAGTCTTTTAAGCAGAATAAAAGGGGATAAAGTGATCTGGGCCGTGGTGTTCCTGCTGTCGCTGCTGTCATTTCTGGCGGTTTACAGCTCAACGGGAACCCTGGCTTACCGTTATCATGGGGGTAATACCGAATATTATATGCTGAAGCATGCCATTATTCTGATACTTGGCCTGTTGCTCATGTATTTTGCCCATCTTGTGAAATACACCTATTATTCGCGTATTTTCCAGATCGCCCTTTACATTGCCGTTCCGTTGCTTGCCATCACATTGATTTACGGGCTTAACCTTAATGAAGCCAAACGGGTACTTCCGCTGCCTTTTAACCTTACGTTCCAGACTTCCGATCTGGCCAAGATCACACTTATTATTTATCTGGCCAGGGAGCTCTCAAAAAAGCAAGATAAAATCAATGATTTTAAAACCGCTTTTTTTTATTTGATGTTTCCCGTTTTAATCGTGACCGGTTTGATACTCTTAGCTAATCTCTCAACTGCAGCACTATTGTTTTCAACCTGCCTGGTATTGATTTTTATCGGTCGGGTAAAAATAAAATACATTATGAGCATGATCGGCATAGGCCTCGTAGCCCTGATATTGGTTTTGGGTATTCTGGCTCTGATGCCGTCAGAAAAACAGGGACGACTTTCCACCTGGAAAAGCAGGATAGAGAGTTTTGTCAGCGGAGACCATGCACCGAGCTATCAGACCGAGCAGGCCAAGATTGCCATTGCCACGGGCGGTATTTTGGGTAAAATGCCCGGGAACAGCACACAGCGGAATTTTCTTCCGCATCCTTATTCCGATTTCATTTTCGCCATTATCATTGAAGAATATGGTGTGGTCGGAGGCACATTTCTCGTACTGCTCTACCTGATCCTGTTTTTCAGGGCTGTGCGGATCGTGACGCAGGCGCCCGGAACTTTCGGGGCTTTGCTGACTTTTGGCGTGGCATTTAGCCTGGTTTTCCAGGCAATGATCAACATGGGTGTGGCGGTAGACCTGTTGCCCGTAACCGGACAGCCTTTGCCGCTGGTCAGTATGGGCGGGACTTCCATTTGGTTCACAAGCCTGGCCATCGGGATCATTTTGAGTGTGAGTAAAGAAATTGATAAACAAAAACAAGAACAAGTAGATAAAGCCATTGAAATTGCCAATGCCTGAAAAATATAACATACTGGTCAGTGGTGGCGGAACGGGTGGACACATCTTTCCGGCAATTGCCATTGCCAATGCGCTGAAGTCGCGTTTGGGTGATATGGCAAATATTCAGTTCGTGGGGGCAAGAGGGAAAATGGAAATGGAAAAAGTCCCGCAGGCAGGTTATCCGATTGTGGGCCTGAACATCAGTGGATTACAGCGAAAAACGGATCGTGCAAATTTGAAATTTCCATTCAAATTGATTGGCAGCCTCCTGAAATCATCAGGGATCATCAAAAAGTTCAAGCCGCATGTGGCCATCGGTACCGGAGGTTATGCCAGCGGACCTTTGCTGTATATGGCTACACGGAAAAAAATACCGACGCTGATCCTGGAACAGAATTCCTATCCGGGCATCACGAATAAATTGCTTGGCAAAAAGGTAAATACAATTTGTGTAGCTTACAAAGGGATGGAACAGTATTTCCCGGAGGACAGGATAGTCATTACGGGTAGCCCGGTACGTCGTGAGATCATTACCATCAAACCGAATAAAACGGAAGCGCTTGAGTTTTTCGGATTAAAAAAAGATGTGTCCACGTTGCTTGTCATCGGGGGAAGCCAGGGGGCATATAAGGTAAACAAAGCCATTGCGGGTATGCTCGATAAAATCCTTGAAAGTGATATTCAGATGATCTGGCAGACGGGAAAGTATTCTTATGATATGGCGATGCAGGCCGCAGAAAAGTTTCTGAAAGAAAAAAAGATCAAAGTGGTTGATTTCATCACTCGCATGGATATGGCCTATGCGGCGGCTGACCTTGTAATCTCCAGGGCAGGAGCCATTGCCATCGCCGAGATTGCCGTGGTAGGCAAACCGGCAATATTTGTCCCGCTGCCATCGGCTGCCGAAGACCATCAGACGAAAAATGCCCTGTCGCTCGTAAGAGGTCATGCGGCATTGATGGTAAAGGAAAACGAACTGGAACAAAAACTGCCTGAAATGGTTATTGGCATGATGAAAAGCAACCAGGACCGGCTGGTGATGATGCAAAACCTGAAACGTTTTGCCCATCCCGATGCCACGGAAAAGATCGTTGATGAAGTATTAAAACTAATAAAATAAGATATAAAGAATTGAAAATCATCAAGTAGTATAAATATATTTTCTCTGTGTCACTTTGTGACCTTTGTGGCTCCTCTGTGAAACAGCTATTGCACAAAGTTGCACAAAGAAGATAAGGAGGTACACAAAGAAGAAACTGAATAATATGGATTTGTCAAAAGTAAATAACCTGTATTTCCTCGGTATCGGAGGCATCGGCATGAGCGCTCTCGCACGGTATTTCAGCCGGCACGGGAAGAACATATCAGGTTATGACCTGACGCCTACACCTTTGACATCACAACTGGAAAAGGAAGGCATGCAAATTCATTTTACGGAAGATGTTTCGAAAATCCCGCATGAGATTGATCTTGTTGTTTATACGCCGGCTATTCCGTCTGATAACAAAGAGTTTGTTTACTTGCAACAATCCGGCATACCCTTGATGAAACGTGCCCGGATATTGGGTCAGTTGACGAATAATTATTTTACCATTGCGATAGCCGGCACACATGGAAAAACGAGCATCAGCGCCATGACGGCTCATATTTTCAATATTGCCGGGAAAAAGATAACTGCTCTTGTTGGCGGGCTGATGAACAATTACAAGTCAAATGTCATCATCAACATCCCGGCTGACATTCTGCTTGTGGAAGCCGATGAGTTTGACCGTTCATTCCTGGAAATTCAACCCGACATATCCGTGATCTCTTCCCTGGATGCCGATCACCTGGATATTTACAAAGACAAACAAAAGCTGGTCCGGGGTTTTCTGGATTTCGCCCGGAAATTACCGAAAGAAGGACTGCTGATCCACCATAACAAATTGAAATTGTTTGACGAAATCCCGGTAAAAAAGATATGCTACGGCCTGGATAAAGAAGCAGAGGTAAGCGCTGAAAATATACGGATCGAGGAAGGAGCATTTGTTTTCGACCTGGCTTCTGATGAAACCAGGATCAGCGGAATCCGGATGGCAGTCCCGGGTTATCATTATGTGGAAAATGCCCTTGCGGCAGCGACTGTATGTCTCACAAAAAACGTGACGCCGGAAGATGTGAAAAGAGGACTTGAAACTTTCAAAGGCGTCGAGCGGAGATTTGACTTTCGTATCCGAACAGGCCAAACGGTTTTTATTGACGATTATGCACACCATCCCGAAGAGATTCGGGCGACCATCCGGGCTGTCAGGTCTGTGTATCCTGATAAAAAAGTCACCGTCGTATTTCAACCGCATCTTTTCAGCCGGACACGGGATTTTGCCGGGGAGTTTGCCGGTTCGCTGGAGGTGGCGGACGAAATCATTTTGTTACCGGTATATCCGGCCAGGGAAAAACCGATACCGGGAATTGATTCATCAATCATCCTGGATAGAATAAACAACCCGGACAAAAAGCTCTTTTCAACAGAACAGCTATTGAAATATCTGAAACGGAAAAAACCTGAATTGCTGTTGACACTGGGTGCCGGGGATATCGGAATGATTGTGCCGGAGATTGAAAAAATTTTAAGGAAAAGATGAAAAAAGTAATCCATATAGTGCTGTTCGCGATTTTTGCTGTTGCTTTGGCCGGTTTGATGGGCTTCATTTACATTGAGCAGGGCAGGCAACCGGTCAAAGACATTGTGATCAACATCAACCGTCCTTTGCCGAATGGTTTTCTGGATACGGCAACCATCAAACAAGCCGTTATGTTTGACGACAGTCTGGAAAAGACCGGCGTGAAGGATATTTCTTTGCGGAAAATTGAACAGTCGGTTCTTGAAAACCCTTTTGCAGAAGCGGCAGATGCTTACGTGAATATTGATAATGAGCTGGTAATTAATGTAAAAGAAAAGACCCCCGTATTGCGGATATTTAATAAAAACAACACGGGTTTCTACGTTGATAACCAAGGAAAGATATTTCCGTTGAGCGGGAATTATGCCCCGAGGATACTCATTGCCAACGGTTATTTTGATATACCTTACCGCAAAGGACATCCCGATGTTTTTGATTCGGTTTATAAGGATACGCCGTTGGCAGATCTTTATATTTTAACCCGACTGATCAGGAAAAACACTTTTCTGAATGCACAGATCAGCCAGGTGTATGTGAACAGCATAGGTGAATTTGACCTGATCCCCGAACTTGGAAATCACCTTATTCGGTTTGGGACACCTGGCGATGCGGAGCAAAAATTAAAAAAGCTGGAGTTGTTTTATAAAAAAGCCCTCATTAAGGAAGGGTGGGACAAATATGAAATCATTAATTTAAAATATAAAAACCAGGTAGTATGCGAGAAGAAATAAACAACCAGGAAAATGAAATCATTGTTGGGCTGGACATCGGGACCACCAAGATCGCTTGCATCGTAGGCCGGAAAAACGAGTTCAACAAGATCGAAATCCTGGGTCATGGCAAAACCGAATCTGTCGGGGTGAAAAGGGGGGTTGTGGCTAACATTGAGGATACGGTAAGATCAATCCGCCGGGCTGTGGAAATTGCTGAACAAAAATCAAAGGTGGATATAAATGTGGTTCACGTGGGTATTGCAGGCCAGCATATCAAGAGTTATCAGCACAGGGGTAACATCATCCGTAAGGATTCCGACCAGGAGATCACTGCTGAAGAAATTGAGCAGTTCACCAAGAACATGTATGGCCTGAGCATGGCGCCGGGTGAGGAGATACTTGATGTGATCCCGCAGGAATACATCATAGACGGCGAATCGGGCATCCGCCAGCCTGTGGGTATGTTGGGTCATACCCTCGAGGCCAATTTCCATATCATCATCGGCCAGACGGCTGCAGCCAAAAACATTTTAAAATGCATTAAAAAAGCCGGTCTTGAGATGCGTGACCTGATCCTTGAACCCATTGCCTCGGCAGAAGCTGTGCTCAGCGAAGAAGAAAAAGAGGCAGGCGTGGCATTGGTTGATATCGGAGGAGGCACAACGGATATTGCCATTTTCCAGGATCACATTATCCGCCACACGGCGGTCATCCCTTTTGGCGGGGATGTGGTAACCGAAGATGTAAAAGAAGGATGCTCCATCATCAAAAGGCATGCTGAAGAATTGAAAGTAAAATTTGGTTCGGCGCTGGCCAGCGAAAACCGGGATGATGAGGTGGTTGCAATTCCGGGGCTCCGGGGAAGGCCGCATAAGGAAATCACCCTGCGAAACCTGGCCGGTATCATCCAGGCACGAATGGAGGAAATCATCGAACAGGTTTATTTTGAGATCAGAAACTCGGGTTTTGAAAAAAAACTGATCGGGGGGATCGTACTGACCGGTGGAGGTTCCGAGTTGAACCACATTGACCAGCTTGCTGCTTTCATCACCGGGAAAGATACACGTATCGGCTATCCCAATGAACACCTGGCGCCCGATGTCCCCGATGAAATAGCCAGCCCGATGTATGCAACGGGAGTAGGTTTGGTCATCGAAGGGATCAGACGTGCAGAAGCTGAAAAATTACTTTTCCAGGAGGAAGAAGAAGAGGAAAAAAAAGGCCGTTTTGGAAAAAGGACAAAAGCAAAAAAAGGAGAAAAACGAAGCTCAAGCATGTTTTTGGAGCGGCTTCAGGAATGGTTTCAAAGCGATACGGACGGTTAACAGGTATTAACTTTTTTTTGTTGAAAATATGCAAGCTGTTGATCAAATGAATATTAATTAAATGATCTATTTTTAAAAATACCAAAATGAACAATATGATA
This sequence comes from Chlorobiota bacterium, assembly GCA_013151505.1. GTDB lineage: Bacteria > Bacteroidota > Bacteroidia > Bacteroidales > F082 > JAADID01. The sequence goes on from JAADID010000308.1 coordinate 25,638, forward strand.
AATTTTGAACCCAAGCAAATGCCCACCTATATCAAGGTGCTTGGAGTGGGCGGAGGAGGAAGTAATGCGGTAAATAACATGTTTAAGCAAGGCATAAAAGGTGTTGAATTTGTTGTATGCAACACCGATGTCCAGGCACTTGACCAAAGTCCGGTACCTGTGAAAGTCGTGCTTGGCGACCGTGTGCTTGGCGCCGGAAATAAACCGGAAGTGGGAAGGGCCGCAGCAGAAATGTCCATCGAAAAACTGAAAGAAGTGTTGACGGACAATACCCAGATGTTGTTCATTACGGCAGGTATGGGAGGTGGTACGGGAACAGGTGCTGCACCCATTATTGCCAAGGCAGCCCGGGAATTGAATATCCTGACGGTAGGTATTGTTACGCTTCCTTTTTCGTTTGAGGGACGCCGGAGAATGGAACAGGCCAAAAAAGGGATCCAAGAATTCAAGGATTATGTGGACACTCTTTTGGTTATTTGCAACGATAAAATGAGGGAGCTCTATGGCGATGTCAGCCTTTCGGAAGCATTTGCCCATGCAGATGATGTGTTGACATCGGCTGCAAAAGGAATCGCCGAATTGATTACGGTTCCCGGATATGTGAACATTGATTTTGAAGATGTTAAAACAGTGATTGAAAACAGCGGGAAAGCCATTATGGGGTCGGCTCTGGCCGAAGGTGAAAACCGGGCACGCGTGGCCATCGAAGATGCCATGAACTCCCCGTTGCTGAACGATAATGATATCAAAGGAGCTAAAAACATCCTGTTGTATATTATGACCGGCGAAGAAGAAATCAAAATGGATGAGATCTCTGAAATTACCGATTATGTCCGCGATGAATGTGGAAATGAAACGGAAACCAATGTGATCTGGGGCAGCGGTCAGGATGAAAACCTCGGCAAAAAGCTTAGCATTACCATCATTGCTACGGGATTTGAAAAAAAGAAAGAAACGATAAAGAAAATAACCCGGATCGGCGAAATCGGAAAAGATGAAAAGAAGGATAGAAATGAGGCGAAAAACAAAGATGAGCAACCCTTAAATAAAATTCAGGAGGAGAAAAAAGAAGAAACATCTGAACTCAGGGTTTACACAAAAGAAAAGACGGAAAATGCGGGTGTCCCCGGTAAACCGGAGGAAAACGGCCTGTTTAAAGAATGGGATGAAAAAACAGAACCGGAAATCAGAAAAAAAGAGACCTCTTTGTTTGACTATTCCGGTGACCAAAAGCTGGCCATTGGCCACACGGTGGGTTCCCACAATCCGGAACAGGCAAAAAAAGAACTCGACAGATACGTTACACCGAGTGGTGATGATGACTTAATGGAGCAGAATTCTGCACAACGTAAAGAGATGCTGAAACGGTTGAGCATGGTGCGCCCCGAGCAGGTTGAAGAACTTGAAAAAGAACCGGCTTACCTGCGAAAAAACGTGAATGTTGACGATCCGCCGCCATCCTCCGACACCATTGTTTCAAGATATACGCTTGGTGAAGACAGCAAAAACAATCCGCTGATCAAAACCGACAATACATTCCTCCACGATAATGTGGATTAAGGCATGGGAAAACCTGACAGGTTTCTCCCGGGATTATGTGTCAGCAATCTGTCAGGTTTTTATGAAGAAACCCCTGCCCTAAAGGACAGGGAAACTGATTCCAGGGTAATTTGATTATGAAATAAATCAGTTACCCAGCCCTTCAGGGCTGGTGGTTGCAAACAAAAGGATACCAGCTATTAATGATAAATACCTAAATATGAATCTCGAAATAAAAATAAACGAAGACCTGAAACAGGCCATGCGGGAAAAGGACAAACGCAAGCTGAATGCCCTGCGGGCAATCAAAGCCGCTTTGTTACTTGAAAAAACCGGAAAAGATGTCACCTCAGGAGAGATTCCCGAAACCGTGGAGTTAAAACTGCTGCAAAAACTGGTTAAACAACGCAAGGAATCTGCAGCCATTTACCGCGAGCAAAACCGTCCTGACCTGGCTGATGAAGAAGAATACCAGGCAGCCATCATCGAAAAGTACCTGCCTGAACAAATGTCGGAAGAGGAAATTGAAGCTGCGGTTGACAAAGCCATCGAAGAAACAGGCGCCGCCACAATGAAAGACATGGGCCGGGTCATGGGCATGATCACCAAACAACTGGCCGGCAAAGCTGACAATAAGGTTATTTCAGGAATTGTGAGAAGAAAACTTTCGTAAGAGGTAATAAGCAATTACCCGGAAGTAAAATCGTGGCGTGTGACTTGTCAGGGATCAATCGTTCTATCTTGTAATTAGTTTACTATTTACTTACACCTGTTTTGTTTTAAACGTATCCAATCAGATACCAATCCGACAAACACAATAATTTTTGCAACATATCTTTTGCAATATTTGATATTGTGGAAAAGAAAATGAACTTTCCTCTGGGTCAAGTAACCATATAAATTTTATTAACAAAATTGAATTCGTAAAAAAATAAGATTTAAATTTGTAATATTCTGACAAGTCAAAATATACAAGTCAAATGACAGCAACATTCGGAGAATATATCAGGAAATTAAGAACAGAAAACGGATTAACGTTAACGCAGCTTGCTGCAAAAATAAATCTTGATTCTGCAAATCTCAGCAAAATTGAGAATGGTAAAAGGGATTTTGATGAAAAACGATTGGAAAAATTATCTGATGCTTTAGATGTTGATCTGGATAAA
>JAADID010000013.1 GCA_013151505.1 Chlorobiota bacterium
ATATTAAGATTCAGGAATGCCAAAGCAACCATTCTCGGTGACCTGTTTACCGTGCAGGATGCACAGGTCATTGTGGATTCATCTTATCTTTATTTCCCGCAGGAATATTTTTACCAGAGAAATATTTTACTAACCGGAAACTCTTCCATGAAAGTACATAATTCCACGCTTGATTTCGGAGGACTTGTTCATACGATGGCCACGGTTGATGCGGCCTCACTGGAGCTTATTAATGTGAAAAAACCGGACTTCTCGACCGTCGGAATGTATGGCAGTTCGTCCATTACAATTGATTCGATTGATATGGCCGGGGAGTTTGTTATTGATAAAAATGTGAATCTGAACATTAAACATGCAAAAACAGTTTTGTTATGGCATTCATTCCGTGACGGGGCCAATGTTAATATTTCGTTTCCTGACGGTGACCAGGTTGATTCTTATACTTTCAATAATTCAACACCCGGGGTTTCGGGAGTTAATTACAGTATTTCAATTAACTCCTGCAAGAATGTGATGTGGGGTATGATGCCGATGAACGGATCGGAAGTGACGGTCTCGAATTCCGATATCCGATCCATCGGAATGCAGTTCAGGGGAAGCGACTCTGCAAGTGTCAGCGGTCTGGTAAACAACAATCAGTATGAAAATTTTACGGCGCCGTTGACTGACAGGTATTTTCATCTGAACAATTGCAATGTAACGACCTGGAGTATTTATACATTTGATTCGGTAATTGTGGATGTAAAAGGATGCATACTGGGTGAGATCGGTGTGATGGGCCGTTCGGAAGTCAATGCCTTTCAAACTTATATTGATGGCAGCGGCGGTTATTTTTTTGCAACGGATACTACTTTTTCCGTTATCGGTTTTTCGTCGCTGACCTCCTCGTTGCGAAGCAGCAGCAACAGCATGGTGATCTTTGCCTATTCCACCATGATGAACGGTCTGGTGCAGGCTTTACAAAATTCCATATTGATGCTGCTTCAGTCATCAATTACCGTTGACCCTGCATTTGATCCGGGTTCGGTTGTCTGGATGGCAAATATTGCTTCGCCGGCCTCGGGCGTTGTCAATTCGGATGTAAAGATCATTGGCTCCGCATGGATTGATAAGGGTTCCGAGAGTAACCTGATGGACTTCGATCATTATGCTATGTTTTACCAGAAGACCAGTGATACAACAACCTGGTATCCCATCGGGACACAACAGGAAACTGAAATCAGGAACGGTGTTTTGTTAACCTGGGATACCCATAACGTTGAACCGGGCGCGTATTTCATAAAACTTGATCTGACGGACAACTGGGGCAATACGATGACCGCGCTTAAAACGATTACTGTGCTTCCTGAAATTTTGGGTACGGGGGATGAGTTGCATGCGAAATCAGAACTAAAAGTTTTCCCAAGTCCTTTCACAGACAGGATCAACGTCGAGGTCAAAGGTTTCGACATTGAACAGATGGATTTCAGTATTTATGACAGCAGGGGAAAGGTTGTGTTTTCAACGAAAATGCCTGTAACTTTATCGGGAGAAGCGAGTTTCGGTATTGACGGTAGCGGTTTTTCTCCGGGAGTTTATTATTACCGTTCGAAAGTGGGAGAGAAGGTGTTTTCAGGGAAAATTGTAAAAATGTGAAATTGGAATTTTAATCCGCTGAATTCACGGGTTACATTATTTCTCTGAATATTGCTCTGGTCTTCAGGATGGTGACAACAAAATACAATTGGTATAATGCCGTGAAACAGACAGGTTAATGCTGGCTGAAGCCGGTTTGACTTTTTTTGAAGCAACACCGCTCTGAAGGGCGAAGAAAAAGCGATTGTTCTGATTGTTAACCCAGATTTGTCATTAGGAAGCATGAACTAATGACAAGTGCGTTGGGATGCGGGAAGTATCTGGGTTAACCCCGCGTTAGAAAATCTACAAATTGGGTAGTAATTTGTCTATCCCGAAGTTTCGGGATTATGCGAATTGTCATTATAGGTAATTCTTTTTTAATGTATTGCAATTAATTTGTTCTAATGGCCGCCATTAGAGATCATATTCAAATGACAATTTTGGGTTAATGAATTCTTCGGGTTAAGGTGCTCCAAAGAAAAAATACAATCCAATTCCGATGAAAAATGCAAGGTACCCGAGGAGCAGGAACTTTGTTGTAAAAGATACGATGTGGTTTGTTTCGTTATTATTGATATACAGTTTATAGGCGATCAGGTTAGCGAATGAACCGATCAGACTGCCGAAACCCCCGACATTCGTTCCCCATAGCAGGGCTTTCCACTGGGTTGTTAATTTGGCAAATAACAAAGCAGCAGGGACATTGCTCATCACCTGGCTTGAAGCCACCGAAAAAAGGAAAATATGCCCCGGATGCTCAAAATGTGTTCCTAAAAAAACTTTCAGGTTTTCGGCCACGCCGAAAAAGAAAAAGAAACTCAAGATGAGTGAATAATCAATAAACAAACTTTTCCGTTCAAAAATCAATACGTAAATGAAAACTAACGCAGCAGCATACACAGGCAGGATACGGAGGACAACCAATAAAACAAGAATAAGTAATGCCCCGTAAATGTATGCTGAATACTCTACCTTTTTAGTCTTTTGTGATGTTTCGGGAATTCTTTTTGTTCTGATGAGCAGCGTCGAAAGAATGAGCAAAATGGCAAAGAGGACCGTAAACGGGGCGATGGTTGAAATGAATTCTCCGGGTGACAGATTGTAATACCAGTATATAAATAAATTTTGCGGGTTGCCGAAGGGCGTCAGTGCGGAACCTGCATTGGCAGCCAGCGCTTCGAGGATAACCAGAATATCCTTATGTTTGATATTGAGCATGAGGGTTAAAGGCACCAGAACGATCAGGGCAGCATCGTTTGTGATCAGCATGGAGAGCAGAAGAGTCGCCACGATCAGTTTCAAAGGAACAGCCCTGCCTTTTTCGAGGGTGTAAGATATTCGCGATATCAGTCCGCTGTGTTCCAGTCCCTTGACAACGACAAAAAGAGAGAAGAGGATAAACAAAACTTCATATTCCTGCACCGAGTAGGAGGGAAGTTGTTTGAGATAGCCCGAGGTAAGTACGAAACCTGTAGCGGCAGCAAGGAGCAACCACTCTTTCAGGATAAAATCGGTCCATGTGCGTTTTGTCTTCACCGGAGATATCAACAGTTAAAACTATTGCAAAGTAAAGGTAAAAGGGCTTTGGATTTTTATGCCGTCAATCACCTGCCCGTCGTTCATGTTTTCGGTGAGGATGATGCTGCAGTTGGCGCTTTTGGCAGCGCTGACGATCAGACTGTCCCAGAATGAGAGTAGGTTCAGGATGTGGATGTCAATGGCGTTTTTAATAAGGACTGTATTTATATGTACGACTTCAAGTTTGCTTAAATTATCAATTCCTCTTTTAACAAATATCGGATCCAGATTAAACTTGGAAATCAAAATAGCGGTAAATTCTTTTAGTACCTGAGTAGAGATAACAAGGCGTGCTTCATCTTTTAATTTTTCAAAAAGATAATGACATTTTTTCTTTTTTTCTTTTTCATCTTCACTAAAAAGATAAACTATGAAATTAGTATCTAGAAAATATTTTTCTGTCATAGATTTCATCTCTGTTCCATTTAATTGATTTTGTTTTTACAGAAACCTGATCGCTCATTTCCAATAGGTTCTCAATGGCAGTTTTTTGCTGGTCCTGAATATAATTGGATAGCAGATCCCTGATTAATTGATTCAGACTTGTCCCATGTTTTTCAGCATACTCACGTCCTTTCCTTAGAAGGTCGTCGGGCATTGATAATGTTATATTTTTCATTTTAACACATATTATGTGTGCAAATCTACACATAAATTTTCAGGAAGTCAATATTTTCAGCCCAAATTATTCTTTACCTGTTTTTAATTGAATATTCAAAATCAGAAATTCAGCAGGTTTAACCAGGGAAAAGCCGATTACCAGATTAAGCATTCCGCTGTCAATTTCATTCAGGGCAGTGGTATCCCTGCCGCATCTAACGAAAAAAGCCTCGTCGGGAGTGATGCCCTGAAGTGCGCCTTTCCGGAAAAGATCCATCATGAAGCTTTCCGTTGTTTGCCGGATGTTTGTCCGCAATGGTTCGTTATTGGGCTCAAAAACAACCCATTCCAATCCTTTTCGGATGCTTTGCTCAATGAAAATGGCTGTGCGGCGCACCGGCACATATTTGAATTCAGGGTCGGATTGCGAGGCCAGCGTTCTGGATCCCCAGACCAGAATGCCCCTTCCGGGAAATTCCCTGATGGCATTAATGCCTGAAGAATTAAGAGAATCCTGGTCCCTCGAAGTAATATTGAATGAGAGGCCCACGGCCTCGTTTACTGTGCCGTCTTTTCCGGCAGGGGCTTTCCATATTCCCCGGTTTTCATCTGTCCTGAAATAAATGCCGGCAACTGCCCCGGATGGCGGAGCAGCAACAAGGCGGGAGGTCTTTCCTGTCGGATCGTTGATCATAATCCAGGGGAGATAAACTGCCCCGAAAGAAATGACAGGCGAAATTTGGTTTGCGATGGACAGCGCTTCGGCTGTTGTTCCAATATGTGAAGGCATGTCCCCGATGAAAAAACAATCACCGCGTTGCTGACAATAAAATGAACCGAACCCGATCAGTGAAGGCAGGCCCAGTCCCGGTACAGCGACTATTGAAATGTCTTTCACGTTATCCAGAAGGGAAAAAGCTTTCTGATAATCGGAATTGTGGGGGTTGCTGCCGTCATCCCGTGAAACCCTGGCAATGTACAGCCGGCTGCCTCCGTTTTGGAAAAACTGGGAAACGGCATAAGTCAGCCCTTTTTCATCGGTTATTGTCCCGAATATGTTGCGGTATTCTTCAAAACTGGTTACCGGTATTGCCCGGTCCGTGGCCCCTTTTTCCGTAACTCCGATAAAAGCGGCGGCCTGATTTTCCAATCCTTTGATAATCTGCCGGTTTTCCCGGACGTATCTCCCCGGTCGTCTGAATTTCAATTGTACCTCCTTGTTTATCGTAGTTGTTAATATGAGTTGCTCCGGTTTTTAAAAGTCATGCAGTGTTTTATGAACCGGGGTTTTACAAATGTACGGTATTTTTATATTCTCCTAACCCTTAACGCTCTACCATACCTGACAGGTTGCCACCGCACCGGACCTGCGGAAACCTGTTAGGAATACAAACTTAATCTGTTGTTAGCGTCCCGCTAACAACAATTCATTTTGGGGATCTAACTCATAACACATAACTCCTACTTCAAATCCCTCTTTTTTAAAATGTAGTAAATCAGTCCGAGATAAACCACAAACCATCCCGTGGCAATGGCAACGGACTTCAACGAAACATAATCCTGAATTTCCATAAAAATATATCTGCCGAATGGGACACTGATCAGGTTGTTGATGGCTTTGATGGGGAAAAACTGGGCGATTTCGGGGGCAATTCCGTCCCTGAAAAAAGGTGCATTGATCAGGATAGCCGCGACGATGGGCTCGAACATGATGGTGTAAAGAAAAAGTGCTACGATCACAAATCCGGCTTTTTTGATGAGCATCGCCAGCAGGAAGGCCAGTGAACAGTAAATGACAATCTGGTAAAAGAAAGCCGCGAGGAATTCCATCTGGTCGAAAATATACTCCGCTCCCCGGACGTGCGAATAAATGGCTCCGTTGACCAGTCCGGCAAAGAAAATAAGGAGTGTGCTCACGACAGCCATCGAAATAATCATGAGCATTTTGCTGGCGAGATATTCTTTTTTGCTGATACCGTCAATGACGTTCTGTCTGAGCGTATGATAGGTAAGGTCGTTGTTAACCGAAATGATCACGATGAAAGCCAGCAGGAAGATTACATACGAGGCGAGGTAAGTTGTATTTTGCCAGATGTCGGGAAAGTCGTTGATGGGAATGATGGTCGGGTCAATGCCCCGGAAATCAGCTCCTTCGCTTTTCAGCCACTGGAGGAAAAATGTCCCGCCAGAGGTAATGACCAGCAAAGCCAGCAGGTACATCCCGGTCAGTATCCAGAAGATGCGGTAATTCCTGATTTTCAGCCATTCCAGTTTCAGTGCCCTAATCATTTTCGCGGAGTATTTTCAGAAACTCCTGTTCCAGCGAGTTCCTGTGAGTGAATAACTTTTTCAGGGTGATCCCCTGTGCAAAACAAAAATCGTTCAGGTCGGTTGCGGTAAAATCATCTTTCATAGTCACCAGCAGAGACGCACCGTCAACAGTATAATCCGTTTTTCCCGGAAATTCTCCGATCACTTTTTCCAGGATTTTTATGTCGTCGGCAGCCACTTCCACTTTGTTGATCTCGCCCAAGGTTTCGCTCACGCTGCCTTCGTGCAGTTTTTTGCCCTTCCTCAATACACAAAAATGGGTACAAACTTTTTGCACTTCATCTAACAGGTGGCTGGCCATGATGATGGTTTTTCCCTGTTTTGCCACGTTCCTGATCAACGCCCTCACTTCGGCAATACCTTCGGGATCAAGCCCGTTGGTGGGTTCGTCGAGGATGAGCACCGGCGGGTCGGAAAGCAGGGCAGCGGCAATGCTCAACCGTTGTTTCATCCCCAGACTGTAAGTTTTGAATTTGTCGTTCCTTCGGTCGTACAGCCCCGCTTGTTTCAATACCGGTTCTATATTGTTTTCACCGCATTGCTTGATGTGGGCTGTGATGCGGAGATTCTGGACAGCAGTCAAATAAGGGAAGAAAGAAGGGGTCTCAAGGATGGCACCGATCTTTTTGCGGGCTTCCGTATGGGGCATGTTGCCAAACCATTCGTAATCACCTTCATCGGGCGCCACCACATCCAGGATCATGCCCAGCGTGGTGGTTTTTCCGCTTCCGTTGGGCCCCAGGATGCCAAACACCTGGCCGGCAGAAACCTCCAATTCCAGTTTGTCCACGGCTTGTATCCTGCCGAACCGCTTGGATAATTTATTGATCTTTAGTATGTTTTCCAAAGTCGTTCAGGTTAAAGTCAAAGGGATTGATCACGTCGCCGCTTTTTATGGTCTGCACGATACGGGGTATTTTGGCAAAATCAATGTCACCCCGCATGTAAAAAGCCGTCAATTTATCATCCTGTTTGATAATGCCCACGTATTCATTTTCTTTGCGGCGGTCTTTTCCGTAAATAAAAAGGTCGAGGCCTCC
>JAADID010000034.1 GCA_013151505.1 Chlorobiota bacterium
GAGTATGTATAAATATGTCCGGCCAATATTTAACACAGGTTCCGAGAGCAAAGCTTGTCGGAAGAATCACGATGGCACTCCGTGCACTGCAATTCTTAAGTGCCCTGGTAACCAATTTCGAGAAGCGATTTTTACTCAGTGTTTCGTAATCTGGTATCGGAATAATCTGGAAGCAAGGCTGAATATCCTTCAGCCTTGCTATATGATTGACTGCTTTGTCCAACCAATTGTTAGAAATTACGAGTGCCCGTGTTAGATGCATACTTTTCAGGATCCGGTAGTTACGGCCGGGCTAAAGAAACTTCTGGAAATATTAAGGCCAATTGTTTGAATAGGTACAAATCTGCCTTTTACACGAAAGACCTGTTTAGCGAGAGGCCGGATGAGATCAAGCGATAAACCTATTGGCTGATTATCGAATTCAGCCTTCCAGTATTCTTCAACCAGTACTGCTTGTTGCTCTCTTTCCAGATTCTCAATTTTTCCATTTGCATTCCTTACATCGTTGTTATTCAGGTTATATGATTTTCCGAAAAATTGGGAATGAAGCGCCTCAAGCATATAAACTCCACCAGAATTTACTGCCTGCCAGATGTGCGTGAGTTCATGAATCAAGGTATGCATCTCAAGGGTTGTACCGGATTTATAATTGATTACATACATCGTCGTGAATGGACGATTTTTATTCATCCACATAATGAAGTCTGCGGCGAAACTTGCATCGGTGAGTTTTACCATGTTCAGGTTAATGGAATTACCAAATATTTTTGCAGCTTCTGCCCGTTCTTCAGTATTAAGTCCCCGATGGGTTCCCAAAATATCCATCAATATGGCGAACAAAACTGCTGCTGCGGAAGCACTGATTTTTACTACTTCTTTCATTAGTTTTAAAGCAGAATAACCTATTTGGGTTAAACCCTTTATCAGCCCCTCCCTAAATGCCGCACGTAATTCTAACAGAATGGACTTTAATACATTCCTGATATGAATTCCTGTCCCCAATAAAGCAACTAAAAGTGTTTTGATGGTATTTTCCGTTTTTTGAGCAATGAATTGCAGGATTGTTTTAACCTGTTTCCATATTATGCGCAGTGCTTTCATCAGTATTATTGCCTGCGGGCGTACAAATTTTGCGATCCCGGCCAAAATCAGGCTTAAAGAAATTTGCAGGTCTTTTAATGCACCTATTAAAAGTGCAAGTCGGGATACATGCCAGTTAATCGCTATTTTAAGTATGCTTGCAATACTGATATTCAAAGAGATAAGCGCATCCAATACAATGCGGGCGATATATCTTGACTTGTTTATTAGGGCAAGAATAATTTCTTTAACGGATTTCCCGATTTTTCTTATCACAATAATAATGTTTTTAGCAATATTATAGGCAAGACGGTCAAGCCTGATGATAAAATCCTTCACCTTTTTTCCTAAGGCAAAAAGTGCTTTGACAATTGGAGATAATCTTATTAAGGGCATTTTTGCAATTTCTATCAGAAGTGAGGTAAATGAACCGTATATAAAACCAAGCACTTTTAATGCTAATTTTAAAATACTGACCGATTGTTTTACAGCCCAGTTAAGCACTTCCCGTCCTTTCCTGCCGGCTTCAATAATTGCGCGAATAAATTTACTCAGCGCTGATGTTCCTATTTTCATGGCTTTGGCAAGGATCGTACCGACGCTATGACCGGCAGTTATAATTGCTTCAACAAAATCATTTATTTTGCTTTGCGACCATTTAACTACTTCAGATATGGCATTTGCTAAATTTTTACCGGCAGCTTTAACAGCATCAGCTACTGTATTGATCGCTCCAACCACGGCATCTTTAATAGCCCCTCCCTTCTTTTTTACCCAATCCCAGGCACCATCTGTGTCATCCGGAACGATTCCGGTTTTCAAAACACTGCCTGCTGTACGAAGCCATTCAGCAACATCTTTCATATCTCCGCCTTCTCTGAAGTAGTCTTTCATAATGGTAGCCGCATCTGCCCTTTTCAGTCTCGCCATTTGATGTACGAGAAAAGAGGACTGTTTACTTTTGATGAAACTGTTTACAACGACTCTTCGTGAATTAGGTTTTGCTTTTGCTGACCATAAAGTCAAATTAAATGCTTCTTCAATGTTACTTGTTCCACTTCTTAATAGAATAACCTGAGAAGTCAGCTTAAGATCATTAGCACTTGTCTTTTCACTCTCGTTCAGGACCTGGTTGATATTGCTGCTTTTGAAATTAACAGCTTGCATCGCTTTAAACTTTGTTTTTAAGCTTTTGCTTTTTTTGAGAAAAAGAAGTTGATTCCGGTTTAGATGTCCCATTTTAGTATCTTTTAGATTTCCTACTCATAAGGCTTTTCGGTGTCGCCCCGTTTTTTAAGTGGTTTCTGGTCTCCACATTTATTTTATTGTTATCATTTTAATTTTAGCACAAAAAGCACGCATCACTTCAGATACTTATTCAGAAAATCAATTTGCGCCTGACTTGATTTGTTAAACAATGCACTGGGGTAATGCAACAGCCCGAAGTGTCCGCCGTCAATATCCACCCATTCTTTCGGTTGCGTAACTTTATTATATATCGCCAGTGTAACTTCCGGGTTTGCGCCTTCCATTTCGTCGTTGACGGCCACGATCATGAGTATCGGGGCTTTTAACCGGGGTGCAAATTGTCCGGTATGATAAAGTTCCGGTCGCGCCACATCCGAGTAAGAAACCACATTGTCCCAGTTTGTGCCGAAGCGTCCGCCATATTCAATGAACCAGCGATATGCGGTTATTTCCGTAAGCACCGACGGCGTTCCCAACTGGTCGGATGAAACAATAGGCATTCGCTCAATGACCGTATGCGATATACCCATAATGTCGTCATTCATCACGGTCTTTTTTGCAAATTCATACAACCTGCCATCCTTGTCTTCGGGAGGAAAATCCGATTCGAAACCGGGTATCATCGTGACAATGGCTTTTACCCTGTCATCTATTGCACCGACAAAAAATGCTTCCTGCGCACTCATGCTGGCGCCCCAGACGGCGATTCTTGCGGGGTCAATTTCAGGCCGGGTTTCCGCAAAATCAATACAGTCGATATACCCCCTGCATTGCACCCAGAAATTCACATCCCGGCGTGGTTCGCCATCGCTGATGCCCAGGTTCCGGTGATCGTACAACAACACGGCGAAGCCGGCTTCCCTGAACCGCTCGGCATATTTATCGGCCGTCATCCCGTTGATGGTGGTTGTGAATCCGTGCGCCATGATCACAACCGGGTTGTTCTCCGGATGGTTCTCCGGCACGTACAACCTGCCCCGGAGTGTAGCATTTTGTGAGGTAAACGCAATGTCTTTGTACAATTCAGTTCCTGAAGCGTCAGATTTTGAGTTTTTCTTCAGTCTGTTACTGCTAAAAGCCGGTTGGCTCACGAAAAAGGCAAGCAGGGCAATGATCATTAATTGTTTTACTGCTTTCATTTCGACAGATGTTTTTATAGTTAGTTTGAATTTGTTTTAAAAACATATTTTATTCCCGCAGCATAAGAGACGGGATAAGTATGTTCGTAATCACTATCTGTGTATTCAATGGTTTCAAACTGCAGCCAGGGATAATTGGCGTCGCTGATTGCTTTGATCAATTTGTTACACAAGACACGGTCGTTACTCGTTGAAAAAGAAAAATGGAGTTTTTTGTTCGATTTGTTTTTCGGAAAATCATTTTTTTCAATTATGCTGATAATTGCCCTTGCATATTTGGGCGAAGGGTCGGTAACGATGAAATTGTCAAATACAGCATTTTCCGGATCTTCCCGAAAAAGCGCCATCAGCACCACGCCTGCTTCGCTGCCTTTTCCGATAAATGTCCGGGAAGTATTGTGGGTGTATTTCCTGTCAACATAAGCAGCCATATTTTTATAAATTTCGTAATGCTCCTGAAATGTTTCCGGTTCGGCATCCACATCGGGAATATTTTCCAGCGTAACAACCAAAGCATCAATCCCCTGGACTTGTTTTACCCCGTCAATGACTTTTTCAAATTCGTCGGTGGCCAGTTTGAAATGCTGTTCGGTAAAATCAATTAAATAAATTGCCGGAAGGTTTTTATTTGCCGGATAGGAAGCGGGCAGATAAATTTTTCCTTTTAAAGTTGTTCCGTTTGATAGAAAGGTAAACGTTTCTATTCTTGATGAAAGCGAGGTTCCGGCAGTGTATATCCTGTCATTATCTTCGCTTGAGAAAGAAATAATCACAAATAAAAAGAATATTATCCCAATAATAAGTCTCATTTTAACTACTTTTTGTCCAGTAATTTAGTATCCTTTTAAAGTTTGTGAATAGAACAACGGGGATTTGAAACAAACCCCCATTGCGATAGTATGGATATAGCACGTTAACTGTTCTCCGGCGGGTTCAAAGGAGAATGGTGTTCATGTACAAGTTTCCAGCCCTTGTCGGTTTTGACGAACAGCAGGGTGATCTGGTTGTTCACCACAACAAGGTCTTCACCGAATTTTAGCTGAAAATCAGAATGAAAAGTAACGTTGGCTACGTCGCCGTAAACAGCGATTTGCAGATCATCCGCCCCGAATTTTACAACTTCGGTAACCGACCCGAACAGACTGCGCTCGTAAGCTTCATTGTCAGCACCTCCGTTTCGCGGTAGCCCGTCTTTAAATTCGGTAAATTTGGGGCCATAGGCGTGATACGCTATCAGCTTGTCAATGTCGTGGTCAATGATACTTTGTGCAATCCCCTGGAAGGTTTCCATAACTTCCTGCTTTGCCTCGGGGAATTCATCGTTGATCAGGTCAACTTTAGGCGCTTCTGCTTTTGAATTTTGTTCTGCTTCTTTTTTACAGCCGGTAAAAAAGAGTCCAAAGATCAAAATCAGGATCAATGTGGATTTTGTTTTCATAATGATAAAATTTAAGTTAGAAAAAAGGTTAAATGTTATTTCGTTAATATTCTGTTATGCTAATATTATTGTAAGTCATTTCACGGCGATCGGAAATGCTTTGATTTCATCTGACGACAAAATTGGGGGATCATTGTAAAAGAACCTTTCACCATTTCATCAATCCGTAGCAGCAATTTGTTTTTGGTAAAAAATGCTTGCACTATTCTTGCAAAATGGGAAAGAATTTACGTCTAACACACAGATTATCTATGGTTTGGATGTTTCAAGGGCACATAGTCAAATTCCTCTTTGAAGGCGCGGTTGAACCAGGAGGGATTATTATCTCTGATAAAAAAATTGCCTGCTTCCGATCTCGCAGGGTTTCCCGTTTTCGTAAACAAAGATCGAAAGCGGTT
>JAADID010000131.1 GCA_013151505.1 Chlorobiota bacterium
TGCAAAAGAAAATTTCCTCATCCGCGCTACCGAAGCTTACCTCGAAGAGAAAGACCTGGACGTCAACAGCCGGTTCGATATCATCTCCATCATCCTGAATAAAAACGAGTTCAGGATCAACCACATTGAAGACGCCTTTTATCCGGAATGATGAGACCAAAACTGCTGAATTTTCTCAAAAATAATTATGGCAGGATAATCCTGCTGATCATCGGCATCTTTCTTGCTTTCCGCCTTTTTACCAGGGAATGCAGTCTATTGCTTTGCGGGGCTTTTATTGGAACTGTGGTGGTTTATGTTATCTTATCAGACTATTGGAGCGACTGAAAAACCAGCAGTGGAATGTTGGTCTGAAACAGGAATTTTTTTGTCATGCTCGGTTGAAACAACCGGGTGATGAAATTTCTTTTACGGGTGGTCATAGCCAGCACATCAATGTTGTGTTCTTCAATAAAGTCTTCAATACCCTGCTGGATGTCATAGGTTTCCAGCAGCCCGCATTCAATATGGTAGGTGTCAATCAGTTGAAACAGGTAAGTCTTTATTCTCCGAAGCTGGGCTTCATCCAATTCGCCTGCTTCTTCAAAAGCAGCATGCACACAAAATATTTTTGCATTAAACGGTTTGACGAAATTCACCAGCCGGTGTAAGGCATCAAAATCGTTTGTATCGAAATTTGTAGCATACAATACATTTTTCGGAGGCCTGAAATTCATGGCGTCGAAAGATTTGGGGATGGCAAGCACTGGGACATGCGATTTCTGGATAAGATGGGCTGTCACACTTCCGAATGCCCTGAATCCTTCCAACTCACTGCCTCGGGTGCCGATGACGACAAGCCCCGGCTTGTAATCTTCAATTTCCTGCAGGATTACATCCACGGCATTTCCTTTAAAAAGGTCGAGCCCTATCCTGATCTTTCTCAATCCCTTTTCTTTGATTTCATTTTTTAATCTTGTGCGGACGGCTTCCAGGCTTTTGCCCGCTTCTTCTTCAATTTCACGAATAACCTTTTCAATGTTGATTTGATAAGCATAAGACTCAAGGTAAGTTTGGGGAGCGCCCATCGGATCAAGATAGGCATTGACCAGTTTGATTTCAGCTTTGAGCTTGTCGGCAATGAACAACGCATAATAGGCTGCATTTTCGGAATGAACACTGAAGTCAACCGGAACGAGGATTCTTCTTACACTTTTCAGGTAATCCACGGCTTTTTCCCTTTCTTTTTCGTAATTCTTTTTGAAATCTTCCAGTATGCCTAAAGCAGCTGCAAAATTTTCTTCGTCAATCATCACGTTCACACCGCCCGGCGCTTCTTTGATCTCGTTAATATTTGTCAAAAAACAAGGGATTCCGTTTTGCTGCAACATGGAAGCAAGCAGTTGTGCCCGCAAATAGGTTAACGTGGTCAGGGAAACGATCTTTTCAGCCATGGATTTTCGCCTTTTAAAATTAATGAGGTAAATATAGTGAATTCAGGCAAGAAATGCAAGTATTGATCACGATTCATATTTCCCGGGCAGGATGTTTTTGGCACGGTTGGTTTGATTAATTTTGCCGCCGTAAATTTTTTATAAAAATCAGACAATCTGTAATGCCCGGAAAGCCAAAACATAGAAAACCAAAATCTGAAACAAAAAAACGTCCATCCCGAAAAGAAGGGAAGGCCGCAAGTTTTAAGGAACTGAAAGCAAAAAAGAAACCGGGCGAAGAGAATTTGATCCGGTTAAACAAATACCTGGCCGATGCCGGGATTTGCAGCCGCCGCGAAGCCGATCTTTTCATCGCAAGCGGTGCTGTGATGGTTAACGGAAAAGTAGTGACCCAACTGGGCACCAAAGTTAGACCAACTGATAAAGTTCAATATGGCGGCGAAACCCTGAAACGTGAAAAACTGCAGTATGTTTTGCTGAACAAGCCTAAAGATTTCATCACGACCTCGGATGATCCGCAGCACCGGAAAACCGTCATGAACCTGGTGGAAAAAGCCTGTAAGGAGCGCATTTATCCTGTCGGTCGCCTCGACCGGAATACAACCGGATTATTGCTTTTTACTAATGATGGGGACCTGGCGAAAAAACTTACTCATCCCAAACACCGTATCAAAAAGATTTATCATGTAGTTCTGGATAAATCAATTTCAAATAAAGACATGATGGCCATTGCCGAAGGGATTCACCTGGATGACGGTTTTATCCAACCCGACAAAATAGCTTATGTGGAAGGGGTGACCGGCAAGAGGGAGATCGGTATAGAATTGCATTCGGGTAAAAACCGTATTGTCCGGCGTATCTTTGAATCGCTGGGATACAAGGTTGTCAAGCTCGACCGGGTATTCTTTGCCGGACTGACCAAGAAAGACCTCCCCCGCGGCAGGTGGCGCCACCTGGAACAAAAGGAGGTTAATATGCTGAAACGCCTGTAAGGAAAGGTGATCAGAAATATTTGAATGGTGCAGATTAATAAATAATACGAATTAAGGGTGGAGTTGAAGCCTTGTATTAACTTTTCCAAAGTTCCGAACTTTGGAAAAGTTAACACCATATCTTATCGATTACAAACAATTTTACAATTACAACCCTTGATTCGCATTAATAGCGAGTATTGATTGGTGAAAAAACCAGGAGTTAGAAGCCAGGACTGTTAGCTGCTGATCGAAGAGTGTTAACCCGCCTCCGTTTCATAAACTTGTGCAGACCTTCGACTGATTACTGACGCGAATCTTTGCTGTTTTTTATGATTTTATTGCTTATTCAATGTAAACCGCTGCCCCCATTTCACCCATTTCATCTACTGCACCCATTCATCCATTCATTCATCCTTCAAACAGTATAATTATCATCCCGGATATTAATTTTTGTTAACTTTTTATTAATCCAATGGAATAAAGGAACCGTCTGCGTTGTCAAAACATTAAAAATATTGATCTTTGTGCGCTTTTAAAAACAGCCTTATCCGAAAGTTTAGTTACAAAAGGAAATCTGAAAAAATAATATGAGAAAAATATATATCCTGGTTTTATTTTTTGTTTTCGTCATCAATTCGGGATTTGCCGGCAGTGAAGCTGAAAATGCCAAGGGGAAGATTAAGGGTATCGTACTGGAAGAGAAAACCAAAACCCCCCTTGAATATGCCACGATATCGCTTTACACAGCCGGTGACAACAAACTGGTGACCGGAACCATAACCGATCATTTGGGCCATTTCAAACTGGAGCTACCAGCACCCGGTGATTATTATCTTGTCATTTCATTTATCGGGCTGAAAGACATAAAATCGGATGTATTTCATGTGGAAAATCCGGATCATAATATTCAGCTCGGTAATTTTTATCTGTCAACGGATTCAAAAATCCTGAAAGAAGTGGAAGTGATCAGCAAGCAGGCTCCCATTGAGTTTAAAACCGATAGAAAAGTCATCCGGGTTGACAAACAGCTCACGGCAATAGGCGGGACTGCGATAGATGTCCTGGAAAATGTGCCTTCCATTCAGGTGGATGTTGAAGGAAATGTCACCCTGCGCGGAAGCAGTGGTTTTACGGTTCTTATTGACGGGAAACCCACAATCCTGGAGCCCAGTGATGTGCTTCGGCAGATACCTGCCGGAAGTATTCAGAATATTGAAATTATCACCAACCCTTCGGTTAAATATGAGCCGGACGGAACAACGGGAATCATCAATATCATCACCAAAAAGAATCGCCTGGACGGGTTGAGCGGAAACATCAACCTGAATGCCGGAAACTTTGGCCGGTATGGAGGCGACCTTCTGCTGAACTACCGGGTTAAAAAATTTAATTTTTTCGTTGGAGGAAATTACAATACCCGTCCGCGCCCCGGTACAATGGAAAGTGAAAGGGAAACTTACCGAAACGACACTTCCTTTTTTGTCAACTTACACGGTGATCAGGGACGTAGTTTTAATAATTACGGTATTCGTGGCGGTATTGAGTTCAATGCAACCAAAAAGGATTACATTTCATTAAGCGGAAAATACGGTAACTGGAAAATGTTGCGTGATGCCACCCTGCGTTACGATGAATGGAACTCTTTTGAGAATGAAAGATTTTCTTACAACAGCATGGACAACACCAAGGTAGGTGGCCTTTATTATAATATTACCGGAGTCTATCAGCATACTTTTGGCAAGAAAAAAGATCAAAACAACGGGAAGGAAAATCCAAGAGCCGGCCACAAGCCAAAAGGCGCCCGGATGCAGGTGAAAAAGATCGAACACAAACTGGAAGCGGAAGCCATCTACCAGTACCGTTACAATGATGAATATACGATTAATGAACTGGTCAATCTTTCGGATACGCTTATCGGAGGTAAAAAGAATGTGGAAAGCGGCCCGTCAGCCATACTCCGGCTGAGACTGGATTACACCTTGCCTGTTGGTAAAAAAGATAAGTTTGAAGCGGGTTTTCAGAGCCGGAATGGTAAAAGTACGGATATCACCGGGCTTTACCTTTACGATGCCGAAACAGGTGAAATTGAGTTTGTCCCTGAATTTTATCGCGAAACAGACTATAGACGTGATATTTACGCCGTGTATAGCCTGTATGCCGGAGAAATAAAGAAATTCGGTTATCAGGCAGGGTTGCGGGTTGAATATACCGACCGTAACATTTCCATGAGCGGCGAAGATGATTTTATTTTCAACCGCTGGGATTTCTTCCCGACTCTCCATTTGTCATACCAACTACCTTACGACCAGCAGTTAATGACCAGTTATTCACGACGGATACAACGTTCAAGGGGATGGCAGCTCGAACCTTTTATAACCTGGCAGGACGCTTACAATGTGAGAAAAGGCAACCCGGATCTTAAACCCGAATACACAGACTCTTATGAATTAAGTTACCTGAAAAAATTCAAGGATAACTTCTTTTCGCTCGAAGGTTATTACCGGGTGACACACAACAAAGTTGAAAGAGTGTCCAGTGTATATACCGAAACGGTCATGTTGCACACTTTTGAAAATGTGGGAAATGACTACTCACTCGGCGTGGAGGTAATGCTTAATCTGGGAATAACCAAATGGTGGGATGTGGACGTCAGCGGGAATTTTTACAATTATAAGCTGAAAGGGACCCTTTATGATCAGCCTTTTGAAAGGACTTCCGCCAATTGGAACACTCGCGTGAATAACACTTTCAGATTGTGGAAAAACGGGCAATTTCAATTGAGCGGACGTTACAACAGTTCTTCCATTACGGCGCAAGGGACAAGCTCTGATTATTATTCCCTCAATG
>JAADID010000266.1 GCA_013151505.1 Chlorobiota bacterium
GTGAATAGCCCCGTATGGAATGCGGGGAAAATCACAAAAAGGAAAAAGAACCCCGCACACACGGGGTTCAATAATCGACTCAATTTTTTTCCACTATTTGCGTCATTGCCGACAGGCATTTGTCACTTTAACAATACGGGATAAAGACGGTTCTGTTAAACCCCGTTGGGGTTTTATCTCTCTATGGCTCCAAACCACAGACTTCATCTGCGGTTATTCATTTTAAACCCCGTTCGGGTTTTTTTTCTCCGCCACCGGCAGAGTATGCTATTTCAATGGAACTTAACTTTTCTTCATTGGTATTTTAATCTCTGAGATGCCATGACATTAAATAATGCTGCTTATTACGCTGCTGTTCCGTTGTTGGTCTCCCGACCAACGACTTTTATCAATGAAATTCCTGTTGGTAGGGATACCAACAGGGGAATGGAGCTTTTGCACAGTGCTTTAGCGCCGTGATTAATAATGAAATTCAATTCGGCTTTAGCCATTATAATAAAAATGATATAAATCACATGATAAAGTATGATACAATTCTTGTGTTATTGAATACAGCAAATAACTTATAGAATTAAGGTTCGTGTTTCATAGGTTTAAGATTGTCACGGCATTCCATCACACGGGCCTGCCTTTTTATGTCTCGCAACTAAACGTGAGCAGTTTTTTTAGTTTCATTGGTAAGCTACCATTGTATTATGTTGAATTGCGGGCATTTTCTCGTTTACGTGATCCGCCCAGATGCAAGGCCACCTGACGGGTCAGGGTCTCCACCTCCCGGCTGGTTGTCTAGTTCCCACCGATTGGAAGATGGCATGATAAAATGACCATGACTATAACATGTTTTTTACCTTTGTCGCCGGATATGAGAAAAAAAGAACGCTTCCAAAAAGTTATCGAATATTTCAGCAAGCACATGCCTGTTGCCGAAACCGAACTGGTTTACCGTGAACCTTATGAGCTGATCGTGGCGGTGATATTGTCTGCCCAATGCACCGACAAAAGGGTGAACATCATCACGCAATCTTTTTATCGGAAATTCCCTACGGTGGAAGCGCTGGCGGATGCGGATATTCAGGAAATCTACGAGGTTATCAAAAGTTGCTCCTATCCCAATAATAAGGCAAAGCACCTTTCGGGGATGGCCAGAAAGCTGGTTACCGAGTTTGACGGGAAGCTGCCTTCAAATGTTGACGACCTGCAAAAACTTCCGGGCGTAGGCCGCAAGACTGCCAACGTGCTGGCCTCGGTGCTGTTCAACAAACCGGCGATGGCTGTGGATACGCACGTTTTCAGGGTTTCCGAAAGGATCGGACTGACCACCGGCTCGAAAAATCCGCTCCAAACCGAAAAGGAGCTGGTGAAATATTTCCCCGAAGAGCTGATCCCGCTGGCTCATCACTGGCTGATACTTCACGGCCGGTATGTGTGCCAGGCAAGGAAGCCAAAATGCGGTGAATGCGGGCTAACAGATTTTTGCCGGTATTATCAACGGAAATAAACACAGCCGGCTTATAATTTCACGCAAAGGCGCGAAGGCGCAAAGAAGAAGCAACCAAAACCGAATAGTGATTTTATTCCGTTACTAGTTTGCTGCCAGCAACGCTTTCAGGACTTCAATAATTTTTTTATCGTTGTACAATGAGTTCAAGACGCCGGTAATTTCTTTCTTCCGGTGGGGAAGGTCTGTGAGAAGTTCAGTTAGTTTTTCTTTTTGTTTGACATCTCCCATAAAAATGATGTCTGTAATCTTCCCGTTTTTCACCTTCATTTCCACTTTCAATCCCTCAATATCATTCCTGAAAATATAAGCCGGGGAGTACCCGAAGTTCCATTTCCACGTGCTGTATTTTTCACTCACCAGTTTATTGATGTGCTGAATATCTGTTTTGTTCAGTTCACATATCTCATTAACAGAAAAATAGTTAAGCAAGAACATCTTAAACTTTACTTTAAATTCTTCAATATCCATTTCCTTTCGCAAATGTTCGCTGATATTGGTTACCGTCGCCCGGATTGATCGTACGGCTTTGTCATTGATCTTTTCTTTCAGTTCCGGCCGGATGGCTTCCCCCAGTTTTTCCAGATCGCTGTGAAACAGCAAAGTGCCGTGATGCAACACCCTATTTTTATATACATGGGCTGAGTTACCGGAAAACTTTTTGCCTTTAATGACCAGATTGTTTTTCCCCTCAAACTCCGCACGGATACCAAGCGTTTGCAAAAAGGTAATAACGGGTTGTGTGAACTTCCGGAAATCAATGAGTTTTTCCCGGTTTGTTTCGGTAGTGATCACCGTGAAGTTCAGATTCCCAGGATCATGATAAACCGTCCCGCCGCCCGATATCCTCCGGATGACAGGGATATTTTCCTTTTGCACGAATTGCACATTCACTTCATTCAGCGTGTTCTGGTGTTTCCCGACCACTACACACGGTTCACTTTGCCAGAGCATGACAACATCATCCCGGAAGTTCTTCAGAATATATTCTTCAGCAGCAAGGTTGAAGTACGGGTCGGTTTGTGTCCGTCGGATAAAAATCATGGGCCAAAGTTAATAACTTGTTAAAATTCATTGCACAGCATATTAATAGAGTACCTTTGCCGCCATTTTATTAACAAAAAGGAAATCTATGAAAACGGTACTGATTACCGGAGCATCCAGCGGAATAGGGAAGGAACTGGCGTACGTATTTGCTGAACAAAAATATAACCTGATAATAACCGCCCGCCGGAAAAACCGGCTGGAGGAAATAAAAAGAGATATAGAAAACAAACACAACGTTTCCGTTCATCTTTTTGATATGGACTTATCTGTTGGCGGTAGTGCGGAAAAGCTTTATAAAAAGGTGAAAGACAACAAACTTCAGATTGACGTCTTGATCAACAATGCAGGGTTTGGGATGAAAGGCGGTTTCAGTGAAATTGACCCGGACAAAGAAGAGAGGATGCTTTTTCTGAATATGATCTCGCTGACCAAACTTAGCCGGTTATTCGGGAAAGATATGGTTGAAACAGGACAGGGGCATATTATCAATATTGCCTCCACGGCGGCCTTTCAGCCGGTTCCCTGGCTGGCGGCTTATTCGGCTACCAAAGCTTATGTGTTGAGTTTTTCAGAAGCCATTGCCTTTGAATTGAAAGATGACAATGTAAAAGTTACAGTCATCAACCCGGGTGTAACCCGGTCGGAGTTTTCACAGGTAGCCGGTTTTGAAAAAGAGCCCAACACCGGAACGAAAATCCCCACATCGAGGGATGTCGCCGAGTTTACTTACCGAATGATGAAAAACGGGAAAGTTATGGCTATCCATGGTTTTATGAATAATCTTATGGCTACCGGGCAACGTTTTACACCACGTGGATTAACCACAAAAATTGCCGGGAAAATGATGAAATAGAGGATTGTTGCAATGGATGCAGATTGAGAATGAACCAGCCTGTATTCTTTTTAATTCAACGGATATCTTGAAGTAATAACGATCGAACCATCGGGCAATTGAACAATCGAACCATTCTTTATCATACTTTTGCCGCTCGAAAATTTAATACATGCACGAGATACGAAATATTGCCATCATCGCCCACGTTGACCACGGGAAAACAACACTGGTTGACCGCATCCTTCATCAGGTAAAACTTTTCAGGGAAAATGAGGAAGTCGGAGAACTGATCCTGGACAGCAATGATCTTGAGAGGGAACGGGGTATTACCATTCTATCAAAAAACGTTTCAGTTCGTTACAAAGGAGTTAAAATCAACATTATTGACACACCGGGGCACTCTGATTTCGGCGGGGAAGTGGAACGTGTGCTCAATATGGCTGACGGAGTTCTGCTGGTGGTGGATGCCTTCGAAGGCCCTATGCCGCAGACCCGTTTCGTGTTGCAAAAAGCCATTGACCTGAACCTGAAGCCCATTGTGGTCATCAACAAGGTTGATAAACCCAACTCAAGGCCCGAGGAAGTGCAGGAAGCCGTTTTCGACCTGATGTTCAACCTGGGAGCTTCGGAAGACCAGCTTGATTTTCCTACGGTTTTCGGCTCCTCCAAACAAGGGTGGATGGCCGAAGACTGGGAGCAACCCGCAGAAGATGTGTCTTATCTGTTAGATATGATTATCGAACATATCCCGCCGGCCAGGTTTATTGAAGGCAGTCCGCAAATGCAGATCACATCGCTGGATTATTCCTCTTACCTGGGACGCATCGCAGTTGGCCGGCTGATGCGCGGCAAGATGAAAATGGGAATGCCCGTATCGCTGGTAAAGAGAGATGGAACCATTTTGAAATTGAAAATCAAAGAGCTTTACACTTTCGAAGGATTGGGCAAAGAAAAATGCAAAACTGAAGTTCAGGCCGGAGATATCATTGCCATTATGGGACTGGAGGATTTTGAAATCGGCGACACCGTAGCAGATTTTGAAGAGCCTGAAGGATTGCCGTCTATCAAGATTGACGAGCCCACCATGAGCATGCTTTTTACCATCAACAACTCACCGTTTTTTGGAAAGGAAGGCAGATATGTTACTTCGCGTCATCTCCGCGACCGTTTGTTTCATGAGACCGAAAAAAACCTGGCCCTCCGCGTTGAAGAGACAGGATCGCCTGATGCTTATCTCGTTTACGGTCGGGGCATACTCCATCTTTCCATTCTTGTGGAAACCATGCGTCGCGAAGGATATGAATTTCAACTGGGGCAGCCCAAAGTGATCATCAAGGAAATTGACGGGAAAAAACACGAACCCGTCGAGAGCTTAACAGTGCTTGTTCCGGAAGAATTTTCAGGCCGGGTGATTGATATTGTCACCTTACGAAAAGGGACCTTCGACCACATGGAACCCAAAAACGACAGGATGTTGCTCGAGTTCAGCATTCCTGCACGGGGAATTATCGGTTTGCGTAACAGCATTCTGACGGCAACGGAAGGAGAGGCCATCATTGCCCACCGTTTCAAGGCTTTTGAACCGTGGAAAGGGGAGATCAAAACCAAAAACAGCGGGGCGCTCATTTCCATGGAAACAGGTACGGCGATTCCTTATGCCATCTGGAAACTTGCCGACAGGGGTAAGTTTTACATCCATCCCAATGATGAGGTCTATGCAGGGCAGGTCATTGGCGAAAACACCAGGGCAGGCGATATTGTGGTCAATGTAAACAAATCAAAAAAGCTGACAAATATGCGGGCTTCCGGCTCCGACGACAAAGTGCTGATCCCGCCCTCCAATTACTTTTTCACTTGAAGAATACATGGAAGTCATCCGTGAGGACGAATACCTTGAAGTTACACCACGTTCCTTACGTCTGCGAAAAATCGTTTTGAATGAAACCCAACGGAAAAGACAGGGGAGAGGTTGAACCGTGAAGATTTTTGCCAAAGGCGTTCCTTTGCAGGATGTTTATGTTTTGTCCTGAAACAGTTTGAAAAAAAAATATAGCAGCTGAAAAAGAAATTAAAGGTTTAAGGGGATAAAGTTGTCAGTCAATCTTAATGCACCGTACGCTAAAATAAAAACTCTTA
>JAADID010000265.1 GCA_013151505.1 Chlorobiota bacterium
TCCCTCATTACTTCAATTCAACACTCCTTGTGGATATGACATACTTCAAGTAGAATAAATCCCAGGCATAGTACCGGCGCTGTGTTCCCCCACAGGATTTTTTAAAGAATGAATTTATTTTTTTTCCAGTTATTTTTTCGGACTGCCGTAGGCAGGACATGTTATTGCCAAGGACGTGAGTCCCTGGAGTCAGTAAAGTTAAAAGAATAGTTCCGTAGGAACGAAATATTCTTATCTGAAAATTGAGAAATACTAATTATGAACTGAAATCAACAAAATCAAGGATACTACTCATTTAATAATTGTTTGATAAGGGCTTTGACGTTGTCGGTATAATTCTGTGCTTTTTCCATGCTGGTGCTTTCGGCATAAATGCGGATGACGGGCTCCGTGTTTGAAGGGCGCAAATGAACCCAGCCATCCGGAAATTCAACTTTCACGCCGTCAATGGTCAGGATGGGATATTCCGAGTAATGACTTTTTATTTTCTCAAAGACTTTATTCAGGTCACTGTCTCTTTTAAGTTCCAGCTTGTTTTTGGAAATGTAATAATCGGGATATGTTTTCCTCAACTCGCTCAGTTTCATGCTGCGTTTTGCCAACAGCGTCAGGATCAATGCCACACCCACCAAGGCATCGCGCCCATAATGCAATGCAGGATAGATGACTCCTCCGTTGCCTTCGCCCCCGATCACGGCATTGACTTCTTTCATTTTCGCGACTACATTGACCTCCCCAACTGCCGATGCAAAATATTGCCCGCCGGCTGCTTCGGTGATATCCCGCAATGCCTTTGTAGAGGACAGGTTCGATACGGTGTTTCCGGGTTCGTTTTCCAGGATATAGTCAGCAACGGCAACCAACGTGTATTCTTCACCGAACATTTCACCGTTTTCCATGACCAGCGCCAACCGGTCCACATCGGGATCAACCACAATGCCCAGGTCGCATTTTTTGTTCTTTACAATTTTCGATATTTCGCTAAGATTTTCAGGCAAAGGTTCCGGATTGTGTGGAAATTGTCCGTTGGGCTTACAATAAAGCTCGATGACATCCTCCACGCCCATGGCTTCCAGCAAACGGGGTATGGCAATCCCACCCGTGGAATTCACGGCATCAACAGCAACCCTGAATCTCGCACCCGAAACCAGATCGGTATCCACATATTTCATCTGTAAAACGCGCTGGATGTGGCTGTCAATGAGATTATAATCGGTAACCACATCACCAAGATCATCCACTTCTGAAAAAATAAAGTTCTCACTTTTGGCCAGCTTCAGCATTTCCTTACCATCCTCATCCGAAAGGAATTCCCCGTTTTGATTTAATAATTTCAATGCATTCCACTGCCCGGGGTTGTGGCTTGCCGTGATGATGACTCCACCATCGGCCTTTTTATCAATCACAGCCATTTCGATGGTCGGTGTGGTTGACAGTCCGCCGTTGATCACATGAATCCCCATGCCCGTCAGCGTGGAAACCACCAGTCCCTCAACCATTTTACCCGAAACACGGGCATCCCGTCCTACTACGAAAGTCATCTTTTTATTTTTCTGCTTTTTTTTCATAAATGAAGCAAACGCTGCCGTATATTTTACAATGTCAACAGGAGTTAACGCATCACCCGAGGGGCCACCAATGGTTCCGCGGATTCCGGAAATGGATTTTATGAGTGTCATTTGTAAAATTATTTAGCCGCAAATGTAAATAAAAGCATTTGTGTTTGAAAATATCATCTTTTGTAGCGAATCGGAACACCGAAAAAATATGACAGATTCAAAAAAAATGAATAATATTATTAGGAAACCCACCCCTTCCTCCCCTCCGGGTGAGGGGAATTAGTGGCATTCATTTTTTTGAATCTGCCAATTAACTGAATTAACACGATTTAACGTGGAAAAATCTGCAAATAAATTCCAATAATCCCCTCCAAAGGAGGGGCGAAGGGGTGGGTCATATAGAAATATATTTATTTGCTGATTTTTCTTATACATAAATAAAAACTGATAAGTAAGCATCTTTTTTATTACCAATTCGGGATATGAACATCCGGAGGATTGGGGTGTTTAAAAATATTTCGCGGATATTTAACGTGCTAACAAGAGTATTTATATTTTTACACTGTTTTTCAAAGAGATTATGAAGGAAGATTTTGACTGGTTAGATGAAAAGGAAGTAAAAGCCCTGGTCGAACGTTTTGAGTCCATGGTCAAGGAAGGGGTGCAATACTTTTTTGATGTAGATGAATTTGAAGCGGTCATTGATTATTATTTTGAAAAGAACCTGATGGAAATGTCGCGGAAAGCGATTGACCAGGCATTGGCACAACATCCCGGTTATACGGGCTTCAAGATCAGGGAAGCCCGATTGCTTGCTTACCGCAGAAAATTTTACGAGGCACTCGAGTTGCTGAATATGATCGAATTGCTGGAGCCGACCAACGATGATGTATATCTTTCGAAAGGAGAAATCTACAGCCAGATGAACAAACATGATCTGGCCATTGAAGAATACAAGAAATCGTTGCCTTACACACAAGCCCCCGAGGACATTTTCACCAGCATTGCTTATGAATACGAAAACCTGAATAACTACACACAAACGATCAAATATTTGAAGAAAGCGCTGACCATCAGGCCTGATTCGGAGGACCTCATCCAGGAGATCGCTTTCTTTTTTGAGATCACATCACGCGAAGAGGAAGCTATCGAATTTTTCAATAAGTTTCTCGATGACAACCCCTACTCAAAACAAGCCTGGTTTAACCTGGGCATCTTTTACAACACACTGGAACTATTCGAAAAGGCCATTGAAGCTTATGAGTTTGTGCTGGCTATTGACGAAACCTTTGCAGCCGCCTATTTTAATATTGCCAACTCTTACACCGGGCTGGAACATTACCGGACTGCCATTAAATATTACAAAGAGACTTTGAAATATGAAGACCCCGAGGCCTTGACTTTCCAATATATCGGAGATGCCTATGAAAACCTCGGCGATCTGAAAGAGGCGCTTGTTTATTACAACAAAGCCCTGGAACTGGATGATAAATTTGCAGATGTCTGGGTTTCGATCGGTCGGATCTTTATCAGGCAGAATATGGATAAAACCGCGGTCGGGTATTTTGAAAAGGCGATCAACCTACAGCCTGAAAACAGTGATTATAAATTTGAACTGGGAGTGCTGTTCCTGAAACAAAGTCAAACGCAAAAAGCCGAAAATCTTTTTGAGAAAATTGTTAAGGAAGAACCCGGCTTTGCCGATGCCTGGATCAACTACTCGATATGCAAATCGCTGACCGAGGGATATGAACAGGCGATCAATGTCATTGAAGAAGGCCTGGAGTACAATAATGAAAATGCCTCCTTGTGGTATCGCCTGGCAGGTTATCTTTACAAAACGGGAAAAGTGCAACAGGCATTTTATTACATCGAATCGGCCATGAAACTTGATTTTGACAAACACAGCGAGCTCACCAATTTTATGCCTGAACTTTTCCAGGAATCCCGCTTTATGGAACTAGTCGGGATTTATTCCGGTCACCAATGAAAGAATATCTGATTTATATACTGAAAGGCCTGGGGGTTGGTATCGCCAATATCATTCCGGGCGTTTCGGGCGGAACAATTGCCCTCATCGTAGGTATTTTTATCCGCCTGATTGATGCGATAAAATCATTCAACCTTCAGGCAGCCAAACTGTTGCTTCATGGCGACTGGAAAGCGTTTACCAGGCAGACCGACTTTTGGTTTCTGGTTTCCATTTTTTCGGGAGTTGTGATTGCCATTGTTTTGCTGGCACGCATCTTTGGTTATCTGTTTGATAATTACCCTGTTTACATCTGGGCTTATTTTTTCGGGCTGGTACTGGCATCGGTTTATTTTGTCGGGAAACGGGTTGAGCGGTGGAGTGCAGTTGTTGTCGTCTTTTTCATCGTTGGGACAGCCATTGCCGTTATGATCACTTTTTTTAACCCGGCACAGGAAAACAGCAATCCTTTTTACCTTTTCCTGTGTGGAGTTGTTGCCGTCTGCAGTATGATTCTGCCCGGCTTGTCCGGTTCGTTTATTTTGATCCTGATGGGAAATTATCAGTTGGTGGCCATTGATGCCATCAACAACCGTGATTTCGGGATTCTTTTACCGGTTGGGCTGGGAGCCATCGTGGGTCTGGTTGCTTTCTCGCATGTGTTGTCATGGGTTTTTAAAAACTACAAGGACCAGACCATTGCCTTGCTGACCGGTTTTATTCTTGGCTCGCTGAATATCTTATGGCCCTGGAAAAACCCGGTTTTCCTTACCGACAGCGCGGGAGAGTTTATTCTGAAACACGGCGAAAAGGTTGTTGCCCGTTATGAAAGTATCCTGCCGCAAACCATGACAACCGAAGTGTGGATTGCCTTGCTGATAGCCATTTTGGGTATTTTTTCGATCGTTGCCCTCGAGATGACGGCAATGAAAGAAGAAGCCGCTTAACTTTACCGCATGGAATTATACGGACTCATCGGAAAAAAGCTGGAACATTCTTTTTCTCCCGGATATTTCAGAAATAAATTCCGGGAGCTCAATCTTGATGCCCGTTATCTGCTTTTCGAGCTGGATAATATTTCGGAATTTCCCGGCTTGATATTAAAACATAAAAATTTAAAAGGATTGAATGTGACCATTCCTTATAAAAAGGAAATCATTCCTTTTCTTGACAAACCGGATGAAACAGCAATTAGTGTAGGAGCGGTAAATACCATAAAAATCGGCAGGTCTTCCGGAAAACTGTTTCTCGAAGGATATAATACGGACATTACGGGTTTTAAGGAAGCTTTAACCCCTTTGTTAAACAAGCGGAATGTTCGTCACGCCCTGATTCTCGGAACGGGAGGAAGTGCTAATGCAGTGTCCTTTGTGCTTGAGAGGATGAATATTGACTTTTCCTTTGTCAGCAGAAATGGAAAACAACCTTTGCTGAATTATGATGAACTGAACAAAGAGATTATTTCCCGTAGTCTTTTGATCGTGAATACCACACCCCTCGGGATGTTTCCCCGGGTAAATGAATTTCCTGACATTCCTTACGAATTTCTTACAAAAGACCACGTTATCTTCGACCTGATCTATAATCCCGCCGAAACAGTATTTCTGAAAAAGGCCCGCCGAAAAGGTGCGCTTACTTCAAACGGAATGAAAATGCTGGAATTTCAGGCGGAAGCGTCGTGGAAGAT
>JAADID010000068.1 GCA_013151505.1 Chlorobiota bacterium
ACCGGACGGTTATGTGGATTATGTGAAAGGCGCCAACGTTGCGGGATTCCTGAAAGTGGCCAACGCCATGCTGGATCAGGGAGTGATTTAATTGGTAGAAATATGAAATACTGCCGTTGGTTTGCTAACCGATGGGTTGTTACATTTGTATTTATTGTGGAAAAATTCGTACAAAAAAGAGTCTCCCATTAATGTTTTGCCGACAATTATCCAAAACTGAAGTTTTTAGTAACTTTGTTAAATAAAATATTTCAGAATGAAACAGTTTAAAGTCACCATTCCTGACAGTAAAGCCCAACTTTTTATTGAAATTATGAAGAGTCTTTCATTTGTTAAAGATATTGAAGAGAATATTGAAATGGAAATACCAGAAGAACATAAATCAATAGTCAGGGAACGAATTGAAAAATATAAGAACAATACACAGGATTACACTGATTGGGAAGATATTAGCCAAAAAATCAATCTTGATTAATGTCATTCAGAATAGTATATAACCCTGAAGTCATTAACGATATCCAGGAAGCTGTTAATTGGTATAATGAACAAGAAAAGATTGTGATGATAGAAGCTGTTATTAATACAAAAAGGAATCCCGAAATCTGGAAAGAAAAAACAAAAAAATAGACATTCATACTCTCTCGTCTTCGTCAATCGCAGCGCAACAAAAACCGGTTAATTGCGAAGATGCCTCAAAAGCCGGACAGACAGTTTTGGACATAAAACAAATGCCAGCGAAGCAAGCAATAATTACTGGATCATAGTTCTTTGCGCCCATAGCGGATACGCTGCGCCCTTTGCGGTCAGATTATTTAATCCCTGTTGAGACTGACTCTTGTTATTTTTCCAATTTCACTACTTTTGGCAGCTTAATCCGTAAACATCAAATGAGTTTTAAACATCCGGAATTTCTGTACGCACTTTTTGCATTGCTGATCTTGCTGATCCCTGTGATCATCCACCTGTTCAATTTCAGGCGGTATAAAAAGCAGTGGTTTAGCAACATACAGTTTCTGAAAAACATCAGTACGCAAACGCGTAAGCAAAATAAGCTGAAGCATTTGATGGTCCTGCTTGCCCGGATGCTGGCTTATGCATTTATTGTAATCGCATTTGCCGGCCCCCGTTTTGGCAATATTCAAAAACAAGCTGCCACAGCGGGAACATTGACCACCATATACATAGATAACTCCTTCAGCATGACGGGTGAAGGCGAAACAGGAAGGCTGCTGGACGAAGCGCTGGAGCAGGCACGTACGGTTGTCAGGCAATCTCCGCGTGACACAAGATATGTTTTGCTGACCAATGATGTGGGAAACAGTCGCCGTATTCAGTCGAAAGAAGAAATACTCGGTGCACTGGACGAGGTCACCTCATCCCCTGCCCGGAAAAATCTTTCCGCTGTTATCAATTCTTCTTTAAAGATAAAAACCGACAAAGGATATGCAGGCGGTGATGTCTGGCTTTTTTCAGACTTTCAGAAAAATTCGGTAGATACAAATGGATTGCCTTCCGACACCTTGTCTTTTTATTATTTTGTAGTACTTTCCCAGACACGTGAACGCAATATTTATGTGGATTCCTGCTGGATTGACGAACCCGTCATCCTGCCCGGAAGGACCCTTCACCTGAATATCCGGCTGAAAAACTCGTCACCTGTTGACCTGGAGAAAATCCCGCTGAAAGTAACCGTTGACGGGCTGCAAAAAGCTGTTGCCGGAGCCGACATGAAAGCCGGGAGCAGAAAGCTGATCACAGCCACCTTTTCGGTCAGCACCGCCGGATGGCATAAAGGAATTATAGAAATCGAAGACTACCCGGTGACATTTGACGACAAACTCTATTTCAGTTTCAGGGTAAATCAAAAGATCAGGATTCTGGAAATCCACAATGGGAAAAGCAATACAGCGCTTCAGACTTTTTACAGCATTGACAGTGTTTTCAGTTTCAATGAAACAAGTTTTCGAAAAGTGGATTATAACCGGATGAGCGAATACAACCTGATCATTCTTGACGGTATTTCTGCTTTTTCGTCCGGATTAACCAGCCAGATAAAAGCTTACCTTGAGCAGGGAGGCAATGTAATGTTTATTCCTGCTGCAGATACTTCTTTTGAAAAAAGCAACCTGTTTTTGAAGGCACTCGGTACTGCCCGCATTGCTTCTGTCGCAAATGATACAACACGAGTAGTGCGCATCAAACAGGAAAGCGATTTTTTCAGGGACATCATTCTGAAAGTACCGGAGAATGCTGACCTTCCGGTTGTGAACAAACATTTCAGGTACCGATATAATATCCGTAAAGGACTTGAATCCCTGGTCACACTGCTTGACGGTGACGATTTCCTGCTTTCGGGAAAAACCGGAAAAGGAAAGCTGTTCCTTTTGGCTGTTCCTCTGGATGAACGATTCAGCAATTTTACAACGAATGCCCTGTTTGTTCCCGTGATGTACAGGGCAACAGTCCAGGAAAATACCAGGAATAAGCTCTTTTACACGATCGGCAAAGATGATCAGGTTAACAGTGACGTCTCGGCACTTACTGATACGGAAACTCCGTTTGCCCTTCACCCTTCGGACGGCGGGCCTGATTATATCCCCGAGCAACGGTTATCCGACGGAAGCCTGCTCATGACCATTGATCCTGCAATGGTCAAAGCCGGATTCTACGATTTGGTTCAAAACGATTCTGTCTGGAGCATTCTGGCATTTAACTACAATCGTAATGAGTCGCAAATGATCTTTTTTACAAAAGATCAACTTGATAAAGCCTTGCGGGAAACAGGCTTAAAAAACTATCAGGTAGTGGGGGCCATGGAAAATAGTTTTTCAAAAGTTGTGAATACCGTACAAAAAGAAAATGAACTATGGAAGCTATTTATTATATTCGCACTTTTAATGCTGCTGACCGAGACGCTGATCCTGCGCTTTTGGAAATGAACGACGGAAAAAACAACCTGAAACAGACAGAGGAAGGATGGAAGGGGAAAGATTGGAAGGATGGAGTGATGGAAAGATGGAATGGTGGATGATTGGAATAATGGATGGGTGGGATGATGATTGAAGACTGGAGACTGAAGACTACCTGCCCGACCGGAGCGAAGCGAAGATGGGGAAACTGAAACGAAAAAAATAATTCTATGAAACAAATCAGTTACCCGGTCATTTATGGCCGGGGTCTGACAGACGACATTAATTAAAGAAGGAGAAGAACATTAAAAAATGAGCGAACCGGAAGAACTGGAGCCACAGGAAGAAAAAGAAGAACCTGAAGATCAGAAAGAACAAACAGATCAGGAAGGACAAGACGAAAAATACCCGGAAGATAAACACCATATCACTCCCCTGAGCGGTATGTACGAAAACTGGTTTCTTGATTACGCTTCGTATGTTATCCTCGAACGGGCAGTACCTGAAATTGATGACGGGCTCAAACCGGTGCAACGCCGCATCCTGCATGCCATGAGCCTGCTCGACGACGGACGGTTCAACAAAGCAGCCAACATCATTGGTTACACCATGCAGTTCCATCCCCATGGCGATGCATCCATCGGCGATGCCCTCGTGCAACTGGGGCAAAAGGAATTGCTCATCGAAACCCAGGGAAACTGGGGAAATACACTCACCGGCGACAGTGCGGCAGCGCCACGTTACATCGAAGCGCGTCTTTCAAAATTCGCCAGGGAAGTCGTCTTTAATCCCAAGACCACCGACTGGAAATCTTCTTATGACGGGAGGAACAAAGAACCCGTTGCCCTGCCCGTCAAATTTCCTTTACTTCTGGCGCAGGGAGTTGAAGGAATTGCAGTAGGGCTGGCATCCAAAATATTACCGCACAATTTTAATGAACTGATAGACGCCTCTGTCAGGTATCTGCAAGGCAAAAGTTTTGAACTGTTTCCCGATTTTTTAACGGGTGGCATGGCCGATTTTTCAAAATACAATGACGGCCTTCGCGGTGGGAAGATCAGGGTACGCGCACGCATCAGCCAGCGGGACAAAAAGACACTGGTGATCAACGAAATACCTTTTTCGACCAACACCACCTCACTGATCGACTCGATTATTGCAGCCAATGACAAAGGGAAGATCAAGATCAAAAAAATAGATGACAACACGGCACGGGATGTGGAAATCGTCATTCACCTGGCTTCCGGCGTATCACCTGACCAAACCATTGATGCCCTGTATGCCTTCACAAATTGTGAAGTCTCCATTTCACCCAACAGTTGTGTTATCCTTAATGCCAAACCGCGCTTCCTGAAAGTATCGGATATCCTGAAACACAATACCGAGCACACGGTCAGCTTACTGAAAAAAGAATTGGAAATCCGGCTGGGTGAATTACAGGATCAGTGGCATAATGCTTCGCTTGAAAAAATATTCATCGAAAACAGGATTTACCTTAAGATCGAGAAATGCGAAACATGGGATTGTGTCATCGAAACCATTGACAAGGGATTGAAACCGTTTAAAAAACTATTGAAACGCGAGATTTCCCGAGATGATATCATCCGCCTTACTGAAATTAAGATCAAACGTATTTCAAAGTACAATGCTTTCAAAGCGGAAGACCAGATCAAAGCTGTTGAAAGTGAGATGGAAGAGGTAAAAAACCATCTGGATCATCTGATTGACTACGCCATCACCTATTTCAGGCAGATCAAAAAGAAATACGGGAAAGGCAGGGAACGCAAAACCGAAATACGGAGCTTTGATACCATTTCGGCAACACAGGCCGCAGTGGCCAATCAACGGCTGTATATCAACCGCGTAGAAGGATTTGCCGGTACTTCGCTGAAGAAAGACGAATTTGTCACCGAATGCTCCGATATTGACGACATCATTGTTTTCAGGCAGGACGGAACATTTTTTGTCACTAAAGTGGCACCGAAAGTATTCATCGGTAAAAATGTGATCCATATTTCCGTTTTCAAAAAGAATGATGACCGTACAATCTACAACATGGTTTACCGTGACGGCAGGAAAGGTAAATATTATATTAAACGCTTTGCCGTCAAAGGAATAACGCGGGATAAAGAATATAATCTCACAAAAGGAACAGATGGGTCAAAGGTGCTGTGGTTCACTGCAAACCCCAACGGCGAAGCCGAAGTCATCAAAGTCAATCTCCGGCCCAAGCCGAGAATGAAAAAGACTTCATTCGACTTTGATTTCAGCACACTGGCCATCAAGAGCAGGAGTGCACAAGGGAACCTGTTGACAAAAAACCCCGTTAAAAACATCCTGCAACGTGAAGAAGGGGTTTCCACACTTGGCGCCAGGGATATCTGGTATGATGACACCGTCAGGCGGCTGAACACCGAAGAAAGAGGTGAATACCTCGGAGCATTCAAAGGTGATGAAAAAATCCTCACCATCCTTTCCACGGGCGAGTTCAAGCTGACCGGGTATGACCTGAACACCCATTTTGATGATGAAATGGTCCATATTTCAAAATATGACCCCAAACGGACTGTCACTGCAATTTACATGGACGGTGGAAACAAAAAATATTACGTCAAGCGTTTTCAGATTTCCGAATCTTCGGTGATCAACAAAAAATATTTGTTCATACCGGAAACCAAAGGTTCGGAGTTGATCGTTTTCTCACTCGATTATCTGCCGAGGGTAGAATTGCAGATCAAGCCTAAAAAAGGAAATGAGATTGAATACGAGGTAGTGCCACTGGCAGATTTCATCAGCGTGAAAAGCTACCGCGCCAAAGGGAAACGGTTATCCAACAAGGAGCTTCAGAAGATACAGCTCATTGACCCGTTACCCTACGAGCCGCCGGAAGAGGAGGAAGAGCTTCCCGAAGCTACTGAAAACGGTGAAGAAAACAACGGGGATGAGCCCACTCCGGAACAGGAAAACAACGGGGAGGATCATCCTCCGGAAGCGGAGAAATCAATTGAAGAAGCTCAAGAACCGGTAACTGTTGAAAAAGAACCGGAAAAGAAACCGTCATCTGAAAAATCTTCAGGAACTGACAAAACAGGGAGTGGCGAAACGCAGTTGGAATTGGAGTTATAAAAAACAAATTCCGTTTAAAAATCTTATAGTTTACT
>JAADID010000108.1 GCA_013151505.1 Chlorobiota bacterium
ATTGCTGTAAAGTTATCCCCGTCGTAATTGAGAATGACTTCACGGTCTGACGGGTTATTCGTGGAAGGCATCACCTGCGGTGCAACCGCAATTTTGCTGTTCAGTTCCTTGGGTACCATCGGCCTGATCCCCGCAGGCGTTTTATTCAACGCTTTGGTACCCTGGGGATAAACCGGTACAATTTGAAAGTTAAGGTCTTCCTGTCCCGTATTGCCTATGGTAAAAATATCGGACATCGTTTCCCAGTTTTCAAGCAGAAAGACAAGGCTTGTGGGATCAACATCAATGATCGGTGATGTGACACCTGCGGAGATTTCTATAAACTCGACATCATCAATAAAATAATGGGGTGTTTCACCCTGCGGTGCTCCTGCATAGAAGTCAACGCCACCGAGTTGGTTTTCGCCGGCAGTGTCATTTGCCTGATAATGGAATGGCCATTGATAGATAAGATTATCGTCAATGTAGAACCATGCCGAATCGTTATCGAGGTCAACCACTGTGGAAAGCTGCAACCAGGTATCCTGTGCGTATGTAAAGTCGGCTGCATTCTGGACTCCCGCATGCATAAAACCGTTACCGGTAGCTCCAAAATAAACCTCGAAAGCCCACTGGATTCCCGGTTCTTCATAATGCTGGATGTTGAAATATCCGCCATTTCCGTTGACGATGTAATATTTAAAATTGATCATGTATTTACCGGAGGTTTTATTCCCCAGTTTTAAGATCAGGTCGGTAGAAGTTCCTACTACTTCAGCAGAATTAGGTGCGCTGGAAGACTGTGTATTTACAACAGGCGCATCTTCCGAACCTCCGGGAGCGCCGCTCCAGGTTGTCCAGAAACCGGTCGTGTCGTCAAGGGCAACCATATCGCCGGCCTGATAATAATCTTCAAAATTAGTCTGGTACAGGTAGTTGTATCCTGCATTGAGTTTTACACCGTCAACACAGGCAAGGTCGCCGTCGTTGCCTACATAATTCCAGGCAAGTTTAAAAGGTGTGCCCGCATAATCGTCAAGGTTGATTTCAACCTGGTTCCAGCCCCAGTCGGCAGTGGAATCAATTTCGTCAGCGGCGTTCCAAAGTTGAGTCCAGGTTGTTCCGCCGTCAGTTGAAATCAGACATTTCAGCGTTGCATTGCTAAGCCAAGGTCCGCTGACGCCGGCATACCAGGTCAGGTTCAGCGGAGTTTCGCCGCCGGCATCTATTTCGGGGCTGATCAGCCATTCGTCCTGATCCTCGTTAATCCACATGACCAACGCCGAAAACAGGCTGTTGGGATCAATGGTGCTGAAATCGGGTGCCGGAGGTGCCGGATTGTTTTGTTCCCAGTTGTTAGTAGGATGTGTGTTGATCACCGTCCAGCCGGAAGGTAACCAGTCCGTGTCGAAACCTTCTTCCAGTAAAACGGTTCTGAAACCGTCGTTGGTCGTCATTGGTGGTGCTACCTGATGAATTCCGGATGTTTTCAGACCCAGCGCCTGGGCCTTGGTCATCAGGGTGTTTTGAGCCTGAAGGCTGCTAACTGCAAATGCCAGGGCTAAAAACATTGAGAAGAAACGGGTAAAAAATTTCATAATGTTAAAATTTTGGTGAATAAATCTGTTGTTCGCAACAAATTTAATAAAAAGAAAACTCTGTCGTCATGTTAAAATACATTTTTTGCATTTTAATTTTTCCGCCGAATGGCAACATCAGACGTAATAAGTTTACTGACAACAGAATATGTTGGTAAATCAAAAATGTTTTCTTCTTTTGTCAAAACATTTTTCAAAAACCGTAAAATGAAACAGCCTGTCCCGGATCCTTCTGATTTGCCGGCATGGAACCGGTTACCGGGTCGGATGGCAATTTAGCCGGGTTATTCTTTAACTCTTCCGAGAACAAAATGATTATAAAAATACAACGCAATAATCGTAATCACACCGATTGCACTGAACAGGTACCAAATATTGTAAGGCTTATAGGCATCCCAAAGCATAAGCGTTAAACCATGTTGATCGGTATGCAATAGTTCGGCGGCTCTTTTAAAGTAATCATTTTGCGTGAAGTTTTCGCTGATGGCCGGAATTTCCAGCCCGCGTTTTGCCACCTCCAATTTAAGCAAACTGACCTTGTCGGACATGGATTGATAAACCGGTCCGGAAAAAACACCGGCAAGATAGTTTCCTACAGCCACAGGCAGGAAGGAAGTACCCATATACAATGCCTCTTTTTTCTTTGGCGCGATCCGTCCGATATATTCGGTGAATTTCGGGGAGCTGGCCATCTCGCCAAATGCAAAGATCACAATACCTGCAATGACATAAAAACCGTTATTGGTCGCAAAAGCAAGGCCAATGCCGACAGAAACAATCATAATGCCGGTAATGATCGCATTGATCGGTTTTAATCGCATGACGATCGAAGAGACAATAATCTGAAAAAGTATGATGGAACCCGCATCCAGATTGACCATCATTTCAGGGGCAATGGTACCTTCTTTCGTCCCGACTGCCGATGCGATGGCAGGAGAGAAACCATGTATCCAGTTATAGATCATTTCGGTGTTTACCCACTGGTCAATAAAGTTTGGCAGTGTATAAAACAGTTGGTTGAACATGGTCCAGAACCCGATCATGATGATGAGAAACACGGTAAGTTTTGAATCCGAAAGCGCGGTAATTATATTTTTCAAAGATTTTTTCACAGAAGTGGCAAAAGAATCTTCGTTTTTTGTGTGGTAAGGTTCTTTATAAAAAAGGAGGACAAGAAGTATGTTTACCAGAATAGCAGATGCAGCCATAATAAAAACAATATTCCAGCCGTAAGCGTGCCGTAATTTTGAAGAAAATACGGGTCCCACAAATCCCCCGATGTTGACGATCATATAAAAAATACCAAAACCGATTGATGAAGTTGTTTCATCAGTAGTTCTGGCCACGGTAGCCGAAACGATGGGCTTGAAAATGGCGGCTCCGAGGGCAACAAGCAGAAACGTGACGTAAACTGCAAAATAACTCCTGAACTGCCCCATCAGATAATAGCTCGAAGCCAAAATAACAAAAGCGATGACCAACATCCTTTTGTATCCGAACCTGTCGGCAAGGGCTCCGGTAAATAACGGCAGAAAATACAATATGGCCGTTACGGTCCCCATGATGTTTCCTTTTTGTGACTGACTGAATCCTAAAGCGCCCGTGTCGGTAGATTGGGTAAGGTACAGCGCCAAAACAGTGAACATTCCATACCATGCCCACCGTTCAAACAATTCCATTGAGTTGGCAACCCAGAATGTGCGGGGGAATTTTTTAAATATCTGTGCTAATTTTCCCATTGTTTATCTGTTTATCAATTAAAATTTCATGATCTTTTTTAATTCCTTTTTCTTTCCCGAAAAAACAAGTGGCAATGATAAGGAAAAATAATATAAAGAAAAAGGGAACCTCTTATCCTTTCAGGTCGAATCATGCCTGTGTGCCGGGGACCTGAAAGGATGAAAAAAATTAGTATTTTTTCTATTTTTACAAAACAGTTATTATTTATAACCTAAAAATGCCACAATATCATAAAACTACGAACCAATACGAAAAACTTCAATTTGGTAAAACATACCATATTTTGAACAAAGCTATTGGTAGCGAAAAGTTATTCATTACAAACAATGACTACTTCTATTTTTTACGAAAAATGGAACGTTTTCTGTTACCTTGGGCTGATTTTCTTTCTTACTGTTTGATACCCAATCATTTTCATTTGCTGGTTACTGTCCATGAATTTGATGAAATCCCGGATAATTTACTATTGATTAAAAGCAATGAAACAGAGCCTGAAATGCTCTTATTACAGGCTTTCAGTAATTTTTTCAATAGTTACACTAAATCATACAATAAAATACATTACAGGAGTGGAAGATTGTTTTTGTATCCTTTTAAACGAATTTTGGTAAATAATGATGATTATTTTATTTATTTAATAAGTTACATACACAGGAATCCGATCCATCATGGAATAACAGACAATTATATAAGTTGGAAATATTCATCTTATAATACCTTTTTATCTGATAAACCAACAAATATAGATCGGGAATATATCCTTTCATTATTCGGCTCAAAAGAAGAGTTTATTTCATTTCATGAAGACAATAAAACAAAGCAGGGTCTAAAAGAATATATTATGGAATAATTAGCGCCTCTTATCCTTTCAGGTCGAATACGGCCGGTGCGACGTGACCTGAAAGGATGAAAAAAGCTAAAGACCTGTAATATTACGATAACCCCGGTGATCTCCCGTTTCAATTTTCGACCTTTCGTGTCCCTTCCCGCAAGGCTGACTTCGACACAAAAGGTCAAAGCGCCTCTTATCCTTTCAGGTCGAATACGGCCGGTGCGACGTGACCTGAAAGGATGAAAATTTTGACTATTTTTGGATATTACTATTTTTTAAAATGGTCAACCGGTTGCAGGCAATGGAAAACAAAAACAGCAGCAATTAGTTACAAATAACAAAAAGACCTTTGGATAAATTTTTAAAAAAAGTAGCGGGATTTATTCTGAATGATATCGGAAGCGAATGTTTATATACGGCAGTCATCCTGCCCAACAAGCGTTCGGAGGTTTTTTTGAAAGACCATTTGAAAAACCTGACATCGCGTAGTTTCTGGATGCCGGAAATGTATTCCGTTGACGAATTTTTACAAAAAGCATCCGGACTTTCCGAGCTGGATAACGTGGCGTTATATTTTGAACTTTTCGACATTCACCGTGAAATTGCCGGCGAGGATGCCCGGGGCATTGATGAGTTTCTGGCCTGGGCGCCGGTCATGCTTTCCGATTTCAATGATGTGGACCTCTACCTTGCCGATGCTGAAAAAATATTCACCCATCTTTCGGAGATCAGGGCAATGGAGGAATGGAACCCCGAAGGCAGGGAGCTTACGCCTTTACAAAAAAAATATCTGGCATTTTACCGTTCGCTTTATGAATATTACAAACGGTTGAATGAACGCCTTCAAAAGAAAGAAGGTGGTTACAAAGGAATGGTTTACAGGTATTTGTTCGATAATATCGAACAGCTTTCGGCAGGATGGTCCTGGAAAAGGTTTGTACTGGTGGGGTTCAACGCTTTGTCGAAAGCTGAAAAAAACATCTTCGGATATATTTACAAACAATACCAGACCGATATTTTCTGGGACCTGGATGAGTATTATTTCAATCCCGGTCAAAAAA
>JAADID010000111.1 GCA_013151505.1 Chlorobiota bacterium
AAAATATATTCGTTTATTCGTTGGCATAAAAAATCATAATCAATCCGCGAAAATCTGCGTCAAATAAACAGGCGCGTTTGTCTGCGTCCGATCCTACCTGTAAAGACTGACCGATCCCTGAAGCGTCATCTCGCCCGGTCCGTTGATGGTAATGATAAATACCTTACAGGTGTAATAATAAACCCCGTCGGCACAATCCTGGTTGTTATTCTGATTTTTTCCGTCCCAGTTTATCTGCGGATCATTGGTTGTGTACATCACTTTACCCCAGCGGTTATAAATGGTCATGTCCACCCGCTCCACGTTGGCATAAGGATTGCCTTCTTTATCATTCAGAGGAACAAAAAAGTCGTTGATACCATCATTATTGGGCGTAAACACATTGGGCAACTCATACGGCGGACAGGCATCGTAATCCACACAAACCGTATCGCTCATTTCGCTCACATTACCGACAGAATCAATGGCTGTCACGCTGTAACATCCCACCACATTCTGAATATCACTGTCTATCCAGCTTGTATCATAAGGATTGTCAATGGTTTTTATCAGTTCCATATCATTTCCTTTTTTTGGGGTAAAATAGATTTCGTATCTGGCGACATCCTGATTACACGAATCGTAGGGTAATGTCCACATCAGTGTGTTTGAAATTTCCTCGCAATTGGTTTCCACGGTAAGCACAGGTTTACAGGGGGGAATATTATCAATCGGTTTGTCGCAGGTTATCTGCGAAAAGTTGATAAGCGGGTCAAGCAATCCCGGTAAGGAATAGTGCCCGACAGACTTAACATAATAGCAATATTGCCGGCCGTTGATTAATTCCTGATCACGATATGATCCAAACAGAGTTGAACCAATAGAATCGAACACCGATTCTCCCGGGTTTTTCCTGTAAACCACATAATATTCGTTTTCCCATGGCACTACAGGCAGCCAGACCAGTTTGATCTCCTGGTCCGTAGGTTCTGTCTGAACATATATGGAAGAAGCTTTTTGTGAGCTGCCGATATAACCGATTGTGAGGCTTTCCAGATCCACCTGATAAACGTAAGGGCCGTCATTTGTATTCAAGTTTACCGATTTATCCATATAGATTGTGTCGTCAAGGCCCGACAGTTCAGTCACTTTCTGCGGGTTATCCCATTGGAGGCCATTGTTCCGCTGAAGCACATATTTATAGGGACCCGGATATTGAATCGTATCCAGTTCCGTCGGCTTCGACCAGGCTACAAGCACATTC
Organism: Chlorobiota bacterium; assembly: GCA_013151505.1. Lineage (GTDB taxonomy): Bacteria > Bacteroidota > Bacteroidia > Bacteroidales > F082 > JAADID01. The sequence goes on from JAADID010000111.1 coordinate 1,244, forward strand.
CCGCTCTGCAGGTTCAGGCTGTCGTTACTCACGTTGGTAATGATGGGGACATCCCGTTTCAGGTATGCACAGGCTTCATTGGATGCACGGCTTTCAGCTTCATCATTGAAAAATGCCGTTACGCGATAGCAGTAATTGATCCCGTGCACCAGGCCCACACCTGCATTATCATCCCTGAATGTGGTATCATTAATCCCGTTTATTGTTTTTATTAGCTTAAAGCCTGTATAAAACGGTACACCTGTTTCGCAATAACCGGGTTCCCATCCCGACTCGCCGCTTCGTCTGTAAACCATGTAACCAGCAGCATTTTTGCAGACGCTTTTATTCCAATCCAGGTTAATGCCGTTCCCCAAAGATTCCGCCTGCAGGTTTTCAGGTGCCGGTGCTATTACATTGATAAAAACGGTTTTAAAATTAACCAGACTGACCGGGAATCCGTTATCCCTTGCCTTGAAAATAGCCGTATAGGGTTCAAACCGCACATGGGCACAGGTGGTAGGCCAGTTGAATGTGGTTGTTACCGTATCATTTCCGGTTGCCGGGTCCGGCTCGATGTAAGCAGGATTGATGGTTTGTTCAAAAGGTCCGCCAAAAGCCGTGAGTTCCACATTTGTTCCGTCAGGGTCAACGGCGGTAATGTCAAATTGCAAAAAATCGCCGGCAATAACGCAGGTATCATCCAGGCCGTAAAGATTCGGCGGATCATGGTCGCAGGCTACAATGTTGATCTGCATATCTCTTCTCACCGACCCTACTTTAATGCCGAAACGCCATTCGGTTATGACAAAAGCAATATTATACTCACCCTGCAGGACAGGTACCGACCAGAAAACTTCACCTGTTAACGAATCAATTTCAAAGATGCCTCCGGGTTGGGTCATGGGAAATGAATAGCCCGGAATATCCATGCCTCCTGCTCCTTTACAAACCACCAGTTCATAAGACAGGCTGTCGCCGTCAACATCATAGGCGGCAGGGTTGTAAACAAAGGGTTTGCCAACGCATCCCTGGTCAATGGGCGGGTTAAGCAACTGCACCGAATTGTTGAAACCGAGGAAAGGGTTGATAACAAGCTCGCTTTCAACAAACATGGGCACATTGACTGAATTGGGAATATTGATTACGCCGTTGTTCCTGTTGGGATCTTCTACCGAAATGGTATAGGAACCCGGCGCCGGAAATGTGTGTTCACCTTTATAAAGGTTGTAAGTGATGTCAAAAACACCCGGCACAGGTTCGAATATAATGCGTTTTATTTCATCCCCCGTTCCGTCGCCCCAGTTGATGGGCATGTAGGTACGCGTATCGTCGGCAGGACTGGATGTCCGTGTGTACATCGTGATGGTAAACTCATAAGTCAGTCCCTGAATATGTTTATAGGTAATTTCGGCTGCCCGTTGATGGGTTGCAAATCCCCGGCTTGCAAGAAAAATCCAAAAAATAATTAATAAAATTTCTTTCCTCATCCCTTCTTTCTGTGATTTTCAAAACTACAAATTATTACAAAACCGATGCCACGGGAAACCGAATGAAATTTAATATCAAAAACAGATCAGGATAAATCCCTCATGACCATTGCAGTAAAATCAAACTGTAATGGCATAATTTTTAATGTTTTTATCACACTATTCCTGAATGCAACCCAATTTAAAAACTTATGGTCTTTTATTTGTAGTTATCTTTTATAAACTGTCTAAATTCAATGAAATTGCGCAACTAACCTATAGTTTCATTAATTTTGTACAATAAGTTTCAGGGGGTAAAATGAAGCGTACTGCAAAAGAAGAAGAAGAACGGTTACAGATTATCAGGCGTTATCGCCGCCTCATCGAGGTGTGGGATACGCGTAAGGATACGATTGACCGGTGGATGGTTCGCAAGGCATTTCGCCTCGCTGCAGACGCCCATCGCGACATGCGCCGTAAATCAGGGGAACCTTTTATTTTTCACCCGCTTGAGGTAGCCACCATTGCCGCCGGAGAGATCGGGTTGGGGCGGACATCCATTATTTCGGCACTTTTGCACGATACCGTTGAAGATACGGATTTAACCCTTACCGACGTTCAGGGCATGTTTGGCGAAGAAGTGGCGCGTATCATTGACGGACTGACAAAAATTGATGAAATATCAGACAGTACAACAACGGCCCAGGCCGAAACGCTGAAAAAGATCATTTTCACCCTCTCGGATGATGTGAGGGTAATCCTTATAAAACTTGCCGACCGTCTTCACAACATGCGTACCATGGAAGTCATGCCGCGTGAAAAACAACTTAAAATCGCTTCGGAAACTTTGTTTATTTATGCACCGCTGGCTTACCGGCTTGGGCTTTTCCCCATCAAAAGCGAACTGGAAGACCTTTCTTTCAAATTTTCCCAGCCGCAAATATATCGTGATATCAAAGAAAAGATGAATGACGAACGGGTTGCCTTAAAGGAATATTTTGAAGAGTTTACCGATCCCATCCGGAAAGAATTAGATAAGCAAAAAACCTCTTTTAAAATAAACTACAACGAGAAAACGACTTATTCCGTCTGGAAAAAGATGCAGGAAAACGAAATGCCTTTTGAAGAGATCAATGATACTTACAGCGTTGACGTTATTCTGGATGCCCAGCCGGAAAAGGAAAAGCTGGAATGCTGGGGGACTTATGCGCTTGTAACTACCTTATATAAACCCAACAACGAAAGGCTTCACGACTGGATCAGCACACCTAAAGCCAATGGTTATGAGGCTATCCACACGACGGTGATGGGACCTCACGGACGGTGGGTAGATGTCCACATCCGTAGCCGCCGAATGGATGAAATTGCCTTAAAGGGCTACGCCGCTTACTGGAAATACAAATCAAAAACCAAACTGGATTCGGGCCTCGATGAATGGCTGAGCAGGACGCGGGAGCTTCTGAATGAAAGTGATGAAGAAGCCATTGCCTTTATCAACAGCTTTAAACAAAACCTGTTTTCAGAAGAGATATTCGTTTTCACCCCGGACGGAGAAATGATTAACCTGCCTTCAGGAGCTACCGTGCTCGACTTTGCCTATGCCATTCACACCGACCTGGGAAATCATTGTATCGGCGCAAACGTAAACCACCGGCTTGTGCCCATAAATTACCAGGTAAAATCAGGCGACCAGGTTGAGATCATCACGTCCCGGATCAGGCAACCCAATGAAGACTGGTTCAAATATGTGGTAACGGCCAGGGCCAAATCAAGAATAAAGAATGCCATTCGGAAAGAGAGAAAAGCATACCGTGAGGAAGGTGAAAAGAAGCTCGATACCTATCTGAAACAATTGAAAATTGAAGGTAAAAAACACGTAACCAACAAATTGATCCAGGGTTATCAGCTCAGTGGAATTGTTGACCTTTATTATTTTATTGCCAAAGAAAAGATCACCCTCAAAGACATTAAGGAAATAATCTCGCAAAATGAATCGCAAGCCGGCTGGATGCGAAGGAATCTTCTTTTCCCGTTTGTCAAACCGCGTCAGCCTGCAAACCTCGCTTCTGATAAAAACGAATCTGAAAATGAAGAATCGGCCATAGAAATTGAGCCGAATAACAAATCAAAAAAGATCAATACTTTCGATTATTCCGTTTCATCCTGTTGCAATCCCATTCCCGGCGATGATGTCATCGGATTGATCCTGCCCAGTGAGCCCATCCAGATACACAAAACCAATTGTGATGAAGCTATCCGGCTCATGTCACAATACGGAAAAAATATTGTGAAAGCCAAGTGGAAACAAAAAGAAGGTATAGCTTTCGTAGCAGGTCTGAAAATAACGGCAATGGACAAAATCGGTTTTATCAAACAGGTAACAGGCCTGATTGCTGATGATTTTCATCTGAATATCCGCTCTTTTAACCTGGAAAGCATTGAGGGGCTGATCAACCTGAATATGACATTGTACATCAATAATACCACCCAGTTGAAACAACTGA
>JAADID010000076.1 GCA_013151505.1 Chlorobiota bacterium
AAATATCACACATCTGCAATACAAGGAAGTGGTTAAAAATCCGATGAAGGCGTTGCATCGCATTTACGCCGACAGAAATGAAACCATTTCTTCCGAGTTGGAAAAAATCTTTACCGAAGCAGACAAAAACAACGGCCAGGGAAAATACGGAAAGCATATTTACAGTCTTGAAGATTTTGGTATTGATGAAAAGTTTATAGATAAATACACAAAAGAATATCAAGTGTTTCAAAAGAAATTAAATGCTAAATGATTTTTTGCCACCAAGACTCCAAGGCACCAAGGAGCACTAATAACTTGGTGTTTCTCCGTGTCTCCCTGACTTGGTGGCTAACACACACTGGCATGAAACAAAAAAAATACAGCAACCCTTTCACGGCAACCGTTAACGGCATCCGCGATCTGTTCAGGAAAAAGGAACGTGTTGGAGAGTTGAAACCCGATGACCGGCTGGACGGTAAAAAAGCGTTGATTACGGGTGCAAGCTCGGGCCTGGGACTGGCAACCGCCAAGGAACTGGCCCGGCGGGGAGCGGAAGTCATCATGGCCGTGCGCAGCGGTATCCCTGAAAAAGGCGAGGAAGTTAAAGAGGCTTCCGGCTCGGAAACCGTAAAGATGTTGCACGTTGACCTTTCCGATTTTGACTCCATCAAAAACCTTGTTGAGAAAATCAGAACCGATATCGGAAAAATAGATATCCTCATCTGCAATGCTGCTGTGGTTTCCAAAAAAGCCCGCAGGACAAAGGCCGGACTGGAAGAAATGTTCACGGTGAACTATCTTGCCAAATTCTACCTTGTCAATCTGCTTTTGAAAGAAGACCTTTTCAACAAATCGTCAGGCAGTCTTCCGCGCATCATTTTCGTCTCTTCCGAAAGTCACCGCAATCCTGAAAAATTCGAATGGGATGATTTCGGCGTTTTCAAAGATTACGGGATGGGCAAATCCGTTGAACGTTACGGATATTACAAACTGTTGATGACCACCTTTGCCCGTGAATTGTCCCGCCGGCTGAACCCCGGCCGTCATCCCGAATTTTCCGTATTTGCCCTTTGCCCCGGCCCGGTCAATTCCAACATTGCCCGCGAAGCACCGGCTATTTTTCAGCCGTTGCTTAAACTTGTTTTCAAAATATTTTTCCGTTCGCCGGAAACAGCCAGTGAACCGGTGGTTTATCTTGCCTGTTCCAAAGATGTCGAGGGAAAAGGGAGTGATTATCTTTTCCTGATGAGCCGCAAAGAAGTGGATGATAAAGCCGATGACCCGGAAAACGGAAAACGGCTTTGGGAAGTGACAGAACACTTTTTATTAAAATATGAAAAGTATATGAACCAACGGGTTAACCCGTTGGTTCATACAGAAAAATGATAAAATTCAGATTTAAACAATGATAACAAAAAAAATAGACCTGGGCAATTGCAGGTTTCTTGTCATTGACCTGACGAAACCGCTCACGCTTGAGCAGGAAGTCTATCCCGGAGATCCGAAACCCAAAAGAAAAGTCTTTACCGACATCCATGAAACCGGTTGGCATCATTACATCCACGAACTGGGCGACCACCACTTTCAGCCCCATGCCGATGCCCCGAACCATCAAAACCCGGATATGATGGATAAGGGAATTGAGTTTTTTGATGTCAGTTATGTTTTTAACCCGGCCTTTTTGATCGACCTCACCGGCGTCCAGAACACCACAACGGTAAACGGCGTAACTTTCCTTATGGAGATAACCAAAGAGAACCTTGTACCATATGCGCAATTGTTTGCCGAAAAGGGCGCTGTCCTGTTGCGAACCGGATACGACAAATGGCTCGAAAACAATTACTCTCACAAACCCGAACGGCTCCCCTACCTGACCGGAGAAGCTGCCGCCTACCTGGCTTCTTTTAAAAATCTGAAGGTCGTAGGAACCGATTCGCTTACCGTGGACCCTGACGGTAGCCACACTGCGCACATATTATTGAAAGAAAAGCTGATCGTGGAATCGTTGGTTCACCTGCATGCCATCCCCGCAGCAAACAGAAATTCTTTTGACCTGCAAACAAGTCCGTTACGCATTTGTCGGTGCGACAGGAGGCCCGGTAACAGCTTATGCGTTTGTAAAAATTTAAGATATTTGGCCGCATTTTAAAACCAACATAGCAAATTAAACAGATGAGAAAAGAAATGCCGGCTGACCCTGATTCGGAAAAAATAAAAGTTTCTGAAAACAAAAATACCGGAGGCGATGGCCATACAACCGTGAAAGATCAGGATATACACAAAGGTGAGCCCGGCCTGCTCCATAAGCTGGTCAGAAAAAAACAATTAGAAGGATTTTTTTTATTTGTTACTTCACGGTGTAACTCCAATTGCAAAACCTGTTTTTACCATGACCAGTTGAACAGCAACCAGGATATGACTTTTGATGAGATCAGAAGAATGTCAGAAACCTCACCAAGGTTCGACAAGCTCTGGATGTCGGGCGGTGAGCCGTTTTTACGGGATGACCTCGTGGATATCATCAAACTGTTTTATGATAACAATCATGCAAGGGTAATCAATCTGCCTACCAACGGTTTGCTGACAAAACGGATAGATGAGGGGGTAGGCAGGTTGATCAAAGAGTGTCCCGATCTCCAGATCCATCTCAATTTTTCACTGGACGGACTGGGGGCAACACATGACACGATCAGGGGTGTTCCCGGCAATTTCAAAAAGACCATTGCTTCTATGGAGCTGATTAAAAAGAAATACGGTGACTATCCTAACCTCATCCAGAATGTGGCTACTGTGGTCACACCCGAAGCATTGGACGAGATTTTTGACCTTGGTGTGTATTTACTGAAAAAAGACCTGATTGCCACCCAGTTCTTTGAAGTCGTCAGGGGTGACCCGAAAGACCCGGCAACAAAAAATCTGACTGAAGAACAGCTCAAAGCCCTGCGGAAAAAAGTTTATCCCCTTCTCGAAGAACAGGCCAACAGGTTGTTTAAAGATTTTGACGGCGTTAAACGGAAAATTGCCAAAACTTACTTTCTCGGATTTGTCAGGTTTGTCAATGAGTTGCAGGATGCCAATTATTTTGGGCCATCGCCCTGGGGTATGACCTGCACGGCAGGAAAAACCACCATTGTCATAGACCATAACGGGGCCTTCAGGGCTTGTGAAGTAAGACCGGCCATCGGCAGGATGCAGGATTTTGACTTCGACATCAACAAGGCGCTTCACTCGGATGTGATGAAAAAAGAAATTGAAGAAATCGGCGGAGGGCACAAAGCCAACTGCTGGTGCACTCACGGCTGCTGGCTGATGTCATCATTGAAATTCAGCCCGAGGGCATTGTTATTCCGCATTCCCTGGGCACAATATAAAGCCAAAAAAGACAGGATCAAAGATTTTGTCCTGCCGGAGATTGATGTCGAGGCAATTGAATATTATACAGTTCAAAAAGCTTCAAGCGTGGGCACTTGAAGCAGGGAACCCCGCCATGAATGGCGGGGAAACTGAAAGCGCCCATTAAAAAATAAATAATTAAAACAAACCCTTTAATGTCTTAAAATTTAACAACTAACACAGTACAGTTCTCCCCCTCGGGGGAGATGTCCAAAGGACAGAGGGGGTAGAAACGAATCAGTTACCCAGCCATTTGTGGCTGGGTCAGAGAATAATCAACTCATGAAAATAGTCCTTTCAAGCAGGGGAAGCCGCGGAGACGTTTATCCGGTAATTGAAATTGCAGCCGGCCTGAAAAAGGCAGGCCACGAGCCAATCATTTGCGTTCCCCGTGATTTTGAAGACTATGCCCTGAAACAGGGTGTCATCACAACAGTTTACAAAAACGAAGATGCCCAAAAACTGATGAAAGATTTGGGCAGTGGATTAGGCGCCATGAAAAAGGCCATGAATTTATTTGCCGGTTCCGTTGACGAACAATTTGAGTTTATGCTGAGTGCTACTGAAAATGCGGATGCACTCATCACTACGGTTAATGAGATTGCTGCCCCCACGGTAGCTGAATACCGCAAAATTCCACATTACAGGGTCACTTTTACACCCGCGCTCCCCGGTAACCATCCGCCACCGTTCATGCCCTGGCAAAACCTTCCCCCCGCCATAAACCGGACAGGATGGAAAGGTCTGGCCATGATTTCAAAATTCATCATCAATAAATTTATCAATAAAAAGCGGGAAGAGCTGGGATTAAAACCGGCCAAAAGCTCTGACCGGTATCATACCGGAAACAGTCACACCCTGCTGGCCATCAACCGCGAGTTGGCTCCACCCTGCCGGGTCTGGGATAAAAAATACAAATACGACTACACCGGTTATTGTTATGGTCAGATATTCGGCAATCTTAAACCGGAGCTGTTGAATTTTATCGAAAACGGGGAACCCCCTGTGTACATCGGTTTCGGTAGTGTCCATTTGAAAAATCCGGAAATGTTCACCGATATGGTAGTGAAAGCCGCAAAAGACACCGGCACCAGGATTCTTATCGGCAAAGGGTGGACAGGACTCGGAAACGGTTACATCAACGAAAACATATACACCATTGGGGATACGCCGCACGGATCGTTGTTTCCGAAAATGGCCTGCATCATTCATCACGGAGGTAGCGGCACCACCCATACGGCTGCCCGGTCAGGCATTCCGCAGTTTATTTTACCGCAGATCATTGATCAGTACTATTGGGGAAACCGCATTTATAAAAAAGGACTCGGCCCCAAACCGGTAATACCGAAAAAAATCACGGTCGAAAAACTAAAAGCAGTCATGAGGGAACTGGAAAACGAAAATTACAGAAAGCAGGCGCAGCAACTGGCACAGTCAATGCAAAATGAGGACGGTGTACAAAAGATAATAAACATTGTGACCGGAAAATAAATCCGACAAAAAATCGTTTGATGTTTTCCGGAAACGAATGAAGTTAATTTAACAGCTTGATACGAATAAATTCAGTCACACAACCTAATATAAATAATACCATGAAATCATTTGCATTTTCAATTCTGATATTTTTCATTTTCAGTGGATTAAGACCTGTTGCAGCTCAAGTCTCAAAATCCGATTATTCCGTTGATATCGCCAAAGCCGAACAGACGCGAAAAGAATTCCTGAAAACCGATCCTGGCCTGCGAACATTTTTCGATAATTCTTATGGTTATGCCATTTTACCAAGTATCGGAAAAGGCGGGCTGATCGTTGGAGGAGCTCACGGCAAAGGCATCGTTTTTAAAAACGGTGAGCCCGTCGGCGCAACGGAAATGACCCAGTTAAGCATCGGAGGACAGATCGGAGGGAAATCCTATGCCGAAATTATCTTTTTCAAAAGCAAAGCCGAATATGAAGTATTTATCACGGGTCGTTACGAAGTGGCCGTTACACTGGCAGCGGTGGCACTTGATTACGGTGTCTCAAATGACCTGGCTTACAGCGACGGCGTGGCCATCGTGACCAAAGACAATGGCGGTTTAATGGCAGAAGCAACAGTGGGCGGGCAAAAATTTTCTTATAACCCGTTTAAATAATTAATCATCATTCTTAAACTTTTTCAAAGCTTTGAAGCTTTGGAAAAGCACTGAAAAACCCGGTTTTTACTTTTTTAATTTTGAATTATAAAACAATTTGATCCGTGCAGGTTTTTTTTCAAAAGAATAGAAATCTGATCATTAGGAACGAAATGGCGGTTGTTACCCGGCTTTACTCTGCATATTCCGGAAATTAAATTGACAACTTATCGGGGTTTTATTAGCTTTGTTTTCCCAAATTTTAAACTTACCGTTGTTTTTCAATGACTATGATGGAAAAAATAAATCTCCAAGCAAGGTTGTTAAAATTGTTTTTTACAATTTTTGCGATGTTATTATTTTATACATCTCTGCACAGTCAGGAAAAAATAGATTCATTAAAAAACCTGGTTCATCAAACTGATAATGATTCCGTAAAAGCCAATTTATACAACGCCCTTTCCTATACATTTTACCGCATCAATCAGGACAGCAGTTTGTTTTATGCCAATAAAGCGCTGGAAATTGCCGATAAAAAGGGTATCTCAACCGAAAAGGCAAACGCTTTTTACAATATCGGACGCACCTATTTTTTTATGCATCATTACAATCTGGCTTTGCAGTACATGGAATCAGCACTTGAAATATACAGAGAAGCAGGATCTGAATATGGTGAAGCCCTGATGCTGAACAGTATCGGAATTGTTTACCGCAATATGAACAAAGCGGATGAATCCATTATGTACACTACTGAAGCTTACCGTCTTTTCAAAAAAATTGATAATAAAAATTACATAGCCATTACGTTGGGAAATCTGGGACGTGAATATTTTACAAAAAAAGATTATGATAAGGCAGAAGAATTTCTGAATCAATCCATTCAAATCGAAGGAGCCAACGAAAACCCGCTTTTGCTGATGCAATATTTTATCAGCATGGGAGATCTTTACCAGGACGGAAGGAAAGATTACAAAAAAGCGAAAGATTTTTACCGGAAAGGTATTGTAAATGCCGAAAAAGCCAACAGCCCGCTCGATGTAGCGTATGCTCTGGGAAAAATAGGGGCTGCTTTTATCAAAACAGGCAGGTTTGATTCTGCCCGCTATTACATTGACAAATCAATAAGTTATTATGACCGTGTAAAATCAAAAACCATTCTGAAAAACAATTACGAACAAAATATTGATTACTACACAAAGCTTGGAAATTATAAAAAAGCATTTGAATACAGCAATTTACTTCGTGCGCTTGAAGATTCCATATTTACCGAACAAGCCAATACCAAAATGGCCGAGTTTGAAGTAATGTATAAAACGCTGAAAAAAGAGAAAACGATCAAGCATCTGAATGACCAAAAGCAAATTCAGCAGCTCAGACTGACTATTCTGTTGGTTATTTTTTCGCTGATCATTCTCATTATTATTTTCCTGATAAAATATTACAGGGAAAAAATCAGTATTTCAAACCGTGAGAAAAAAGAATTACAGGATATACTCGAATTACGCGACAAAGAACTGGCCAGTACAGCGCTGAACTTTGCACAAAACAATGAATTGCTTGCCAAAACAACCAAAAAACTGATAAAGTCGCAACAGATGTTAAGCGAAAACGAACAGCAGGAAATTCAAAACATTATTCGCGAGTTACGCGCCCAGGTTTCTTCCGACTCA
>JAADID010000205.1 GCA_013151505.1 Chlorobiota bacterium
GAATATTCTGCCGGTTTGCCGTCAGGACTAACGTAAATCCGGAAAATGGAAAAATCGCCCGTATGGCGGGGCCACATCCAGTTGTCGGTGTCGCCGCCGAATTTACCGATATTTGACGGTGGAGTACCCACCAGGCGGATATCCTTAAAGGTCTCAGTGATGATCATGTAATATTCGTTTCCCTGGAAAAACGGTTTAACGGTGGCCTGATATTCCGAACCTTTTTCAAAGTCTTCCACGATCTTTTTAATGTTCTCTTCAATCTTTTTGCTCCTTTCTTTTTCCGTCATGGTGGGCGTAACCCCTTTGAGCACCTGGTCGGTCACCTCCCGCATTTCTTTCATCATGGTCACGGTCAACCCTGGATTCGGCAATTCTTCTTCGAGCGACATGGCCCAGAAACCATCGGTCAGGTAGTCGTGTTCCAGCGAGCTGTGCCGTTGAATGGAACCATAACCGCAATGGTGGTTGGTAAGCAGCAGCCCTTTGTTAGAAATAATTTCTGCAGTACATCCGCGACCGAACAGCACGATGGCATCTTTCATACTGGAATGGTTAATGGAATAAATATCCTCGGCGCTTATCTTCATCCCCATGGCCTTCATCTCCTTTTCGTTCAGTTGTTCCAGTAACATGGGGATCCACATCCCTTCGCCGGCAACGGAAAAAAAACGGAATAAAATAATAAACAGAAAAGTGGCGGAAATTGATTTGAAACTCATAATCATCGGTTTGAAATTAGGCGGCGTAAAAATATTGAAAAATGGGGATTTTTCACAAAATCAAATTCATTTTAAAAAGATCATGAAATTAATGCAATCTGAATTAATCACTGTTTGTATTGGAAGAAGCTCTTTTCTATAAACTATAAAAAGCTTCTTTAAAAAATGTAATTATGTCGATTGTATTCGACAAAAATACCCATATTTGGCGGTTATGATCGACAAATTAATCAAAAACCCGCGCGCTGCTGTCAGGCAAATATTTCTCTTTCAAAATGGCCTCCGTCATGCCGATCACTTTGTTCAGGAAATTGCGGTAATCGTTTTTTGTGGAATTTGGATTAACGATCAGCCGGAAAAAAACGGTTCCGCTTTTTGAAACGGAATAATTGGTAAAATAATTTCCGCTTTTAAAAAGCCGCTCACGGATTTCCAGGTTGATCTCATTCAGGTCAATATCTATTTTCGGATGCACCACGCGGAAGCAAACGTTGAAATACTGCGGATCGTTGATCAGTTCGAACCACGGATTCTGGTTGATCAGTTTTTTCAAGTAATTTACTTTGGAGTACAGGTCGGTGATCATATCGTGGTAGCCTTTATCACCATAAAATTTCCATGCCAGCCACACTTTCAAAGCATCCACCCGGCGTCCGCACTGCAGGGATTTGGGTCCGGTGTCGAATGCTGTATTTTCCGTTGAATGAAACAGATATTCGGCTCCCTGCACCGCATTGCATTGATGCATTAATCCGTCATGTTTGCAAAGGAAAAAAGAAGCGTACAGGGGAACACCCATCATTTTGTGTGCATCCCATGTAAATGAATCGGCCAGTTGGATTCCGTCGAGCAGTTCTTTTGATTTTTTGTTCTTGTACAACAGCAGTGTTCCTCCCCATGCTCCGTCCACATGCAACCACAAATTATATTTTCGGGCAATAGCAGCCATTTCCCTGAACGGGTCAAATGCACCGTAAACCGTTGTGCCTGCCGTAGCGCCGATAAAAAACGGTTTTTCACCTCTTTTCAAAGACTGTTTGATCGCATTTTCGAGCAAATCCGTTTTTATCCTGCCGTGCTCATCGGAGGGGATTTCCGTCAGCGCGTTGGTTCCCAATCCGAGCACGTTCATCATTTTTTTAAAGGAATAGTGTGCCTCATCCGAAACAAACGCCCTGAATTGTATTCCGTTGATCCCTTTTTCTTTTGTTTCCGGTACTGCTTTGTAACGGGCACACATCAGCCCCATCAGGTTGGCATAGCTACCTCCCGGAACCATGATCCCGTCGGCAGGATTGTCTTCAGTTTTAAATCCGATCAAGCGGTTCATTTTGTCAATGATCTCCTGCTCGATCAATGTACCGAGGGGCGCGGCTTCATAAGTTGCCATGGTGGTGTTGGTAAGCGTGGCAATGATCTCGCCAATAAAGGAAGGAAAGTTAAAAGCTGAAAACAACTGGTTGCTGAAATTGCGGTGGGTTGTCCTGACGCTGTACCTCAAATACTTGCGTAATATTTTTACCAGCCACTCGTTGTCCATGCCGGCTTCTCCGATGGTCAGGTCCATTCTTTTTTTCAGGTTATCCGGTTCCAGATAGTGCAGTACCGGCGTATCCGGCGAATTGTTCTGATTGAGGTATCTTCCGATCATCCGGAAAAGACGTCGCAGGATACGTCTGTCAACCTGCTTGGTGATGGGTAAATGATTGTTAAAAATCATAGTGTTGAGCTTTTATTATTTGAAAGTTTCCCGAAAAAACCTTCTTTGATTTTAACGGAAGCATTCTTTATAACGAATGATTTTCACAAATCTATATAAAATGATGGGGATTTAATAACAATGGGAGATGAATCTTAAACCGGAATATAAATTTTGTCAACCAGTTCCCGGTATTCCTCGTCACAATTGCTTTTGGCCGTGATGCCTCCGCCGCTTTTATAAATCAATCCCTCTTTTGTTTTTTCAATGAACCGGATCATCACCCCGCTGTCAATGTTTTGTCCGTCAAATAATCCGAAAATGCCTGTATAATAACCCCGGTCATAATTTTCAACTTCTTTGATAATTTCAAGTGTTTTCTGTTTCGGCGCCCCTGATATGGAGCCCGCCGGTAAAAGTTGAAAAAGAATGTCCCCCAGGTATTCACGGAAATTTTCCGGTAAAATCCCCGATATTACCGAACTCATCTGCAACAATTCTCCGCGGTGAGTTTTGATATTTTCGACGGCTCTGAATTTTTCCATCTTCACCTCTTTGGCTACTATGCTCAAATCATTGCGGATAAGGTCAACAATGGTATAATGTTCGGCCAGTTCTTTTTCGCTGTTCAATAAACGGCTTTCTGCATCCGGCAGGGTGGCATCCATGGTGCCTTTCATGGGAAATGAGCTGATCTTTCGCCCTTCGGTGCGGATAAAAATTTCAGGAGAGAATACAACAAACCTGCCTTTGAACCACAGCTTGTATTTGGCTTTACTGATGTAAAAAATTTCTTTTAAAGAAAGATCCGTTTCAATACGTGAAGGAAAAGTCAGGTTCAGCAGGAAAGAATTACCGTGGCGGATGTGCTCCTGAACGTGATTATACGCAGTAGTATAACGTGCCATGGAAACGGGTAATGCCTTGAATTTGATATCTTTTGAAACAGCAGGTGCATCTTCAAAATTTTTAACTCCGTTTATATCGTAAAGAATCTCCCCGGGATTGATTTCATCAAGCGGCATAACAACCGGTTGTTTTTTATCAAAATCAATGATAAAAAAAAAGGGTTTCTTTTTTATAACTAATGTATTGATCTGACGGATTACCATTTTGATATTAATACAGCAAAAATAGACATTCGGCCAGTAAGTTAAAAACAGTTTGAAAACAAAACAGAAAAGAAAATTCCCCTGACATTTTAAAAATTCACTTAATTTCCGAAATTAGCGTAAAATTTCGAGTCATGTCAGCCTTATTATTGATGATCGTCGTGTTTGCCGGATACATCATCATGTATCGCATTTATGGCAAATACATCAGCAAATGGATATTCAAGCTGGATGAAAACAGGATTCCCCCTTCCGTTTCCATGCAGGACGGAGTTGATTACCAGCCCACACGAAAGGAAATTATTTTCGGCCATCATTTTGCTTCCATTGCGGGCACAGGGCCGATTGTCGGGCCAGCCATTGCCGTGATCTGGGGTTGGCTGCCGGCTGTTCTATGGATTTTTCTCGGCAGCATATTTATCGGCGCCGTCCACGATTTCGGTGTGCTGATCCTCTCGATGCGAAATCAGGGAAAATCCATTGCCGACGTTGCAGGCAAGACGATCAACAAACGGATACGTATTCTGTTTTTCATCATTGTTTTTCTGGAACTGTGGATACTGATCGCTGTATTCGGACTGGTGATCGCAGTCATTTTCAAAATGTTTCCGGCATCGGTATTCCCTGTATGGATGCAGATACCTATTGCCGTCACGCTCGGATGGCTGATCTATAATAAAGGAAAAAACATGTGGAAATGGAGTATATATGCAGTCATACTGATGTATATTACGGTAGTGCTGGGCTATTACATCCCTCTTGAGATGCCTGCCGTAGCCGGTGTTCCACCAACAGGTGTCTGGACTATTATTTTGTTGATCTATGCTTTTGTGGCTTCGGTATTGCCGGTAAAAACCCTGTTGCAACCCCGTGATTTTATCAACACCTATCAGCTAATATTTGCCATGATGCTTATGGTTCTTGGAGTTATCGCCGCATCGTTCATGGGCGAACTACACATGGCTGCTCCTGTTCTTCATGTTCATGTTACTGACGCACCGCCATTGATCCCGTTCCTGTTTATCACCATTGCATGTGGCGCCGTATCGGGTTTTCACTCCCTTGTGGCTTCGGGGACATCTTCCAAACAGGTGATGAACGAGAAAGATTCGTTGTTTGTGGGATACGGAGGGATGCTTACCGAAGGGGCGCTGGCAACACTTGTACTTATCGCTGTTGCTGCAGGGATTGGGATGGGATTTAAGGATAATGCCGGTGAGATACTCACGGGTACACATGCCTGGTCGGCTCATTATGCTTCGTGGACAGCAGCCCAGGGATTAGGTTCCAAGTTGCAGGCCTTTGTAAACGGAGCGGCCAATATGATTGACACCATCGGCATACCGCCAGGAATTTCCATTGTCATCATGGGTGTGTTTGTGGCTTCATTTGCCGGAACCACGCTCGATACGGGCACCCGTGTACAACGCTATGTACTTACGGAACTGTTTGAAGGAACGAAGATCAAGTTGTTGAAAGACCGCTATTTCACGACTGCCCTCGCTGTGCTTTCGGCGCTCGCCCTGGCATTTGTTACGGGAGCAGACGGAAAAGGGGCGCTGAAACTCTGGCCATTGTTTGGCGCAGTCAATCAGATACTGGCTGCCATTTCATTGCTGGTCATCACCATTTACCTGAAACGGAAAAACGGGTGGAAATGGCTGATCAGCGGAATCCCGGCCGTTTTTATGGCTGTCAGCATTTTCTGGGCTACCCTGATCAATCAGGAGATTTTCGACAAACATCAAAACATCCTGCTGATCATCGTGAATGCGGTCATCTTTATACTTGCTTTCTGGATTCTGGTGGAAAGTATCATCACCTTTTCAAGGGCCTCAAAACAGGAAGTTCAAAAATGACGAACAAAACCCGGATGAAAATCCTGATCATCGATAATTATGATTCGTTCACCTATAATCTGGTGCAACTGGTTGAGCAATGTGGTACCGATGATTACCTGCTGGTAAAAAACGATCGTCTTGATGAAATAAGCGATCGGGAGTTTGACAAAGTGCTCATCTCACCGGGTCCGGGAATAGCTTCCGAGGCGGGAGGCCTTTTACCTTTTGTTGAAAAACATTTAAAACAAAAATGTTTCCTTGGCATTTGCCTGGGTTATGAAGCCATTGCGCAGTTGTGCGGGGGAAAGCTTATCCGGTTGCCGGAACCCATGCACGGCCTGCGCAACAAAGGTAAGGTGCTGATTGATGACGGGATTTTCAAAGGGCTGCCCCGTGAATTTTATATCGGTCATTACCATTCGTGGATTATCGGGAAGAAAAGTTTACCTGAGGAACTGGAAGCTACAATGGAAGATGAAAACGGTCTGGTCATGGCTTTCAGGCACCGCCAATATAATCTGACCGGATTGCAATTTCATCCCGAATCGGTGATGACGGAATACGGCCTGGAGATGATTGGGAACTGGATT
>JAADID010000294.1 GCA_013151505.1 Chlorobiota bacterium
ATTCAAATTTTCTTGATCCTTTTGCTTACTTTTCTTATCAAGAAGAAAAGTAAGGCGTAGCGAACGGTGTGCATTGGAGAAAGACCCGATCGTTTCTGCTCGCTACGCAACATATTCCGGCTATTGAGAAAGAAACTGAAAATTGAGAAATTATCCATTTTTTTACCTTGGGACACCCAATTTTAAAAAACATATGTTGCAAATCAACGACTTACATGAGTTTATTAAGGAAGTGACGAAAACAGGAACATTGCGAATGCTTTTATAGATATATACTGTTTGCAACTTGAAACCCACATGTTAAAGCCGCGAATACGCGAATATTTTTGGTGTAAACAAGGATGAGTTGCGGTGCGAAATGTACCGGTGACTGAAGTCGCCGGTACAAATTATTTCTTCCTGAAAACAACAATCCGGTACTGCCAGAGTCCTTTTTTTAAAGCTTTGTATTGATATTTCCCTGATTTGTAATGATTCTTTGCAAAGCGGCTGGTTTTGTGAAAGGCATTGTAAATGACCGACGGGATCAGCCCAAACAGGTAATACCTATACATCAGGGCTGACGAACGGTAGATGTTGGCGGTGATGTCTTTTTTAGATTCAGGAAAAAGTCCTTCGTTCCGAAAATGATTGAAATATTCATTTAATGTGAGAATTTCCGCCAGGCCCCAGCAATTCTGCCACTTTTCAAGTAACCTGTCTTTATCGGGAGGAACGTCAGGTGTCCGAAAATAATCGGCGATGATCAGTTTTCCACCCGGTTTCAGCAGCCGGAACGCCTCTTTGGCAAAAGCCCTTTTGTCCTGCGCGGAGGTGACGCTTTCGATGGCCCAAATCTGGTCGAAACTGTTGTCAGCAAAAGATGTGGCTGTATAGTCTTCCAGTTTGAAATCAACCCAATCATTCAGTTTCAACTCATTCCGTTTCCTGTTTGCAAATTCAAACTGCCTTTCGCTAATTGTAATTCCTGTAACTTTAGCGCCTGCTTGGGAAGCAATGTAAAATGCTGTCCCTCCCACCCCGCAGCCGGCATCCAGCACCCGCTCTTCTTTTTTCGTGCCGGCAATTTCAAGGAGCACCCGGTTGGTTTTTTCCAGTGCCTCGACGAAATTCTTGGTTTCACCGTCCCAATATCCGTAATGAACCGCCAGAGCGCGGTCGAGCCGCCACCACTGCTGGTAATGGTTCAGCGTCTGATTGTAATAATCAGCTATGTCTCTGGTTGTAAACAAGATCGGGTTACGGTGTAAAGTTTAAAGTTAATTTTTATTTATGTCTTTTGTCGGTTTCTTTATTTTTTTGGTTTCATTTATTTGTTTGTCGTACATATAACCCCCTCTGTCTCGCTTCATGCGAGACATCTCCCCCGAGGGGGGAGAGACTTACGTGTTTCATAGCAGAGTTTTTATGTTTATTGATTTCACTTTCTTTAATCCATCCAATCATCCATTCATCCAACTTTCCACCATTCCAACTCCATCCTTCCCTCATTTTCCCGCCAAAGATATCCCGTTTTCGATTAAATCTGTCAGTCGGCTGTTTTCGTTTTTTATCTTTTCCAGATGAGTAAGAATTCTTTTTTCAAATCCACCGTCAATATTGTTCTTTCTGACAATTTCCAGGATTTCCACAGGCAACAGCCAGTCATCGCGGTAGTTCTTTTCCAGGGTATCAAGAATAGCAGGTAACTCATCTCCATTTATTTCTTCTTCCCGGATTTCCCTTACCTTCCCGTACAACTTATGCAAAACCAGCGTTTTATCATCGTATTTCAATTCATGTGTTTTCTCTTCCGGCGGCTTATATTGCAACTGAAAACCATCCGGATCAGCCGGCCCGTTGAAAACCGACACGATTTTCTCTCCGACTGCCATATCATAAACGCCCCATTCGGGACGGAAGAGTATTTCATCTTTGAATTTGACCAGGCAATCATGAAATGACATGATTAACAGCTTGCCTTCTTTCCGGGTTATGTCCTGCAAAACACCTTCAACCACAACCCCTGTTTCAAATTCAAGTTTGGATTTTTCGCCAGCTCTTATTCCAAGCTTCTTAAGGTCCTGATCATCCAGAAATCGTGTGGGTTTCAGCACGCCCTTTATTCTGCCCACCGGGGAACCGAACCCCTCTTTATGATATTCTTTTGAATGCCCCTCAAGCATCTTGTCACGATAATTAAGCGTGGCCGGCCCTGTTGTCCTCAGGTAAACAATCGTTCCTTCGTTGACAATAATGTCTGTAACCGTTCCCGATACCTGCAACCCTGAAGAATAAACCACCGTTGCCGTATTTTCCGACTCAATGGCTTTCATTATACCTTCAATGCCTCCCGTCCGCATGGCCATCCTGTTGGCAAATTCATCAAGCACTTTGTTCAAATGGTCGAAATCAGGTGTAACAAAAAGCTGGGGTTGAGGCTTGGTAATATCAAAACCGTAATCCATGGTGTCCAGATTATAAGGCAGTTTGATCACCTCATCCCGCAACGCACTTTTACTTTCACCGATTGACGACAAAAGACCGGCGCCATAAATTTTCGGATTTTTCATATCCCCGATCAGGCCGTATTCTACCGTCCACCAGTGCAGGTTTCTTATCAGCGCCATTTCGGAAGGCATTCCCATATCGCCACTGACTCTTTTCAGGCATGCTTCGGCTTCGGTTATCTCTTCCGCAGGCGTGGCCGGATCAGCTTTCAGAATAGACAGATGCCGGATGATTTCATAAAGGTCGTTATCCTTTTTTGAAGAGAAAGCTTTGGAGCCGATCTCACCGAATCGTTGCAAATAGCTTGCGTATTCAGGATCGGCAATGATGGGGGCATGTCCTGCCGCTTCATGAATGATATCCGGAGCAGGCGTATATTCCACCTGGTCGAATGGACGTATATCGGCTGCGATAACAAGCACTTTATGTTTCTGAAATTCCATAAATGCAGCCGGGGGAATAAAGCCGTCAACGGTGACCGCAGCCCAGCCGATCTTTTTCAGGATGCGGTTCATTTCTTCCATGTCGGGAATACGGTCAACGGAAATACCGGTTTTTTTAAGCCCGTCCAAATAGGAACTGTGCGCCACTTCGCCCAGATAATGAATGTTCTGACGCATTACATACCGCCAGACAGCCTGGTTCTGCGGAGTATATCTTGAATAATTCTGATCAACAATAAACGATTTTAAATGTTTGGGTAGCCTGTCAATAATTTCGTTTTCAAACATTGTTAGGTTATTTAGAACGGATATGAATAAGGCCAAAAGTATGGATAATTTTTCAAACCTCTGTTGTTCTTATGCGTTTTCACTTGATTTTTGCACCAAATGAATCAAAAACCGTTTATCTACGTTGCGCTGCCGGTATTGAACGAATCGGAAAACCTGCCCCGTCTGATGGATTGTCTCACAAGGCAGGACTATTCAGACTTTAAAGTCGTTGCATGTGTAAATAATTACGAACACTGGTGGGATGATCCGGTAAAACAGGAATGGTGTATTGACAATCAAAAGAGTATTGAATACCTGAAAAAGGTTACAAACCCGGAAGTCATTTTAATTGACAAATCTTCAAAAGGGAAAGGATGGACTGAAAAAAAAGGGGGTGTGGGCATTGCACGGAAAACCACCATGGATTTTATCGTCAGACAGGCGAAAAAACACGACTTGATTGCCAGTATGGATGCCGATACATGGTATCCTGTACATTATTTAACGGCAGTTCATGATCAATTTAAAACGAATGGCAGTTTATACGGATTGGCTTTGCCTTATTATCACAAGTTGGCCAAAAATGAAACCGATCGCCTGATTTTACGGTACGAAATTTATATGCGCTACTATTTGCTCAACATGCTGCGCATAAAAAATCCTTATGCATTCACTGCATTGGGTTCGGCCATGGCTTTTCCGGTGTGGGCTTACGAAAAAGTCGGTGGCCTGACTCCGGTAAAAAGCGGTGAAGATTTTTACTTTTTACAAAAGCTTGCAAAGTCAGGAAAAATCGGTCTATGGGCTGATACGGTGGCTTATCCTTCCTCCCGGTTTTCGGAACGCGTTACTTTCGGCACCGGTCCGGCATTACTCAAAGGTAGTCTTGGGTCCTGGGAAAATTATCCCCTTTACGAATTCTCTTCTTTTGACAAAATAAAAGACACTTTCGACCTTTTCCCCGGATTATTTGAAAACGATATGGAAACACCCATGGATTCTTTTCTGAAATCAATATTCAAGACAAATGATATCTGGGGAAAGATCAGGGAAAATTACAAAGACCGGCAGAATTTTATCCGAGCCTGTAAAGTCAAAGCCGATGCTTTGAGGATATTGCAATTTCTGCGGTTCGAAAAACAACGTCAAAAGCGGAGCGATGAATCAGTTATTGTTGAATATTTTGAACATTTTTGGAATGATCGTTTACCGGTAAAAATCAGGAAAGAGCTGGAACATCTTGATTTTAAAAACCAATCATTTCAGGGATTAAACACGATCAGGGATTTTTTATACAAGCAGGAAAATGTGTTGCGAAAGAGCTTTTATGCAGGCGTTTTCCCTTAACATAAAAAATCTGCCCGCTCAATGATGAACGGGCAGAAGCAAATTGACAAGTTCCCTCATTAAGGGGGTAGGTTGAGTTTAGTTTGTTGTGGTATTAGGTTGCCACATGATTGTGTGAGTATAGAACCGGATAAGTGGAGTTAGTTTTAGGCGATAAACTATTTTTGTAATAATTCCTTTCATAATCTTTTCTGTATTTTAAACCGGTATTACGAAGCTTACATGAATCTTCATTCCATGAAATCCTGAATTAAATGTCCTGAAATCCCGGTTCATTTCAGTGTTGTAAAATTACAACGGGATTGCCCTGGATACCTAACACTATCGTTTCTAAAAATGATACAAATGTTACATTTTTGACACATTCGCCGTGTATAGGTAAGAAAGGTACCTGATTAAATATCTAAAAAGGGATAATTTTGCCAAAGTTCAGAATCAGGGAAAAGTTTTCGAATTATTCAAAACCGGCAATTTTTTCACCGCTGATGGGGTCAAACGCATAATGGAACTCAAACTCAAGGGCCATTGACCTGGCAAGGCCATCCAGGTCGGGAAAAAGTGTGGCATTGGTAATATTCATATTGTACAATTCGCGCAGGGTGTGATGGCGCATTTTGGATGTG
>JAADID010000191.1 GCA_013151505.1 Chlorobiota bacterium
GAACTGTAAGGATATTTCACTTTCACTGTCCTGCCGGCCGGGATTTTCAAATATTCCGCATTTTCAAAGAAGCTGTTTTTGCCGTATCGTGAAGCGACGGCCGTAAATTTTGTGCTTCGGGTGACCTCAATAGGGCGGATGTATTTTTTCAAAGCAGGCTCATCTTCCTCCGTTTGATACCCCCATCTGATCTGCGCATCATCATACAGATCAGCAATTCCTACAATCATAAGGTTTTCAAAAGTTTTTGAGATGGCTTTAAAATAAGGCACCGGGGTTATGGGATACTTGGTGATCTTCCGGATCGGACGGTTTTCCTTTGCCTTGCCAAAACCGGGATTGGGCTGACTGCCCATTTCAAACTCAAGCACGCCCCCATCCATGATCATCTGATGGGTAATGTATGATTTTGTCCAGGGTTGTCCGTTGTAACTGACACTTTGAATATAAAAGTTTTCTTCCGACAAGTTTTTTGCCCTGATCTCAAAATCATTTCCGTTTTCCAGATTAAGTTTCATTGATTCAAATACAGGTGTTCCCAGCACATAAATATCACTTCCGGGCGTAACCGGGTAAAAACCCATAGCGCTCATCACGTACCACGCCGACATTTGCCCACAGTCTTCGTTGCCGCTTAAACCATCAGGGTTATTTGTATATAATTCGCTTGTAATCCGATTTACAAGTTCCTGTGTTTTCCACGGACTGCCGACATAATTATACAAGTAAGCCATGTTGTGACTCGGTTCATTTCCGTGTGCATACTGCCCGATCAGGCCTGTAATATCCGATTGATCGCGTCCGGAAAGTTTGCTTTCGGAATGAAAAAGCTGATCCAGTCTGGCTTCGTATTTTTCATCGCCGCCCAGCAGCCCGATGTGGGTACTGATATCCTGCGGGACAAAAAAGTTATATTGCCAGGTATTGGCTTCGGTCAGCATGAAATTCACTTCCGTGGGATCGAAAGGTTCCACAAAACTACCGTTGCTCCGGCCCCGGAAGAATCCGGTTTCTTTATCCAGCAGGTTTTTATAATATTGTGCACGCTGGAGAAACTCTTTCTCTACATCTCTTTTGTCAAGCATCCCGGCCATCCGGGCAATGCACCAGTCATCATAAGCATACTCAAGGGTTTTGGAAACCGATTCGCCTTCTTTGTCGGCAGGGATGTATCCTTTTTTTCGCAACCAGTCAAGTCCGAACAGATTGGAACCGGCCGATGCCAGCATGGCCTCCAGGGCAAGTTCCGCATCAAAGTTGCGAATACCTTTCGTGTAGGCATCCACAATGACTGGTACGGCATGATATCCGATCATGCAATTGGTTTCGTTGCCGGCCAACTCCCAAACGGGCAGCAAGCCGTCGTATTTGTACATGTCGAGCATAGATTTGATCAAATCCACCGTACGCTTGCGCTCAATAATGGTAAACAGCGGGTGCAGTGTCCTGAATGTGTCCCAAAGCGAAAAGACGGTGTACATCGTAAACGTGGTATCCCGGTGAATTTTATGGTCATGCCCGCGGTATCTGGCATCCGCATCCGAATAAATATTGGGGGCGAGCATAGTGTGGTAGAGTGCCGTATAAAAGACCTCTTTTTGTGCATCGGTGCCCCCGCCAACTTGTATTTTTTTAATCTGATCAGTCCATCTTTTACGGGCGGCAAATACCATTTCGTCAAAATCCCATCCGGGAATTTCAGTATAAAGATTGCTTTTTGCCCCTTCGACATCTACCGCTGATATTCCCACTTTTACATAAATGATCTCTTTTTCGTCCACATCAAAATCCACCCAGGCTTTCAGGTTTGTCCCGCTCGCTGTCGTATCACCGGGTTTTTCAATATCATTTTCGACAATACCAAACGATTTGAACGGTTTGCTAAAGTCAGCATAGAAATAAACGTACTGGTCATCGGCCCAGCCGTCTGTCCTCCTCAACCCTGCAATTTCATGATCACTGATAAATGCAATGCGTGAATCCAGAATTTTCTCGGAGGTCACGCTTTCTTTCAGGTCAATGATGATGTGCCCTTCGCCTTCCGTGGCGAACATGTATTTATGGAAACCTACCCTTTCGGTAGTCGTCAATCCAACATAAATATCATAGTCTTGTAGATAAACACCGTAATAACCCGCTTTGGCCAGCTCTTTCTCATGACTGAACCGGGAAGCGTAACCCGAGTCAGGGGTTTCGGCTGTACCCGGGTTTGTTTTCAACGGGCCGAGTGTGGGCATAAATCGAATGTCGCCGTAATCGCCTACTCCCGTACCGCTCAAGTGTGTATGGCTGAAACCGAAGACCACGCTGTCGGAATAATGATAGCCCGAGCAGCCGTCCCAACTGTCTTTGCGCGTGTCGGGGCTCAACTGCACCATCCCGAAAGGCACCACAGCACCCGGATACGTGTGGCCGTGACCGCCGGTTCCGATGAAGGGGTTGATGTAATCAACGGGCTGTTTGGGCTTTTGTTTTGTATTACAAGAAATGAAAAAGGCCGGGATCAGCAAAAGCAGGATTATTCTTTTCATATGACTATTGTTATCTATATCTATTTTATTGCAAAGGTTTTAAATATAATGTTAAAGATAATCACAAATATTCATTAATTTTTAAGCCAACGAACAAAAAAAGCGCACCCCCGGAAAACCTCCGGAAATGCGCTTGTGAGAAATCGAGTTAATTTAGTCTTTTACAGAGTTTTTTTCACGAGATAGAAATCAATCTTTTCATCATAGTCTCCGTCAATACGTTCCTGCATCTCTTCCAGGTTCTTTGGCGGGGGCACGATGACCTTGTCGCCTTTTTTCCAGTTCAGCGGTAATGCCACACCGTTGGCATCCGATACCTGTAACCCTTCCAGGACACGGAGAATCTCGTCCATGTTGCGTCCCACATTCAAGGGGTAGTACATGATCAGCCGGATGGTCTTTTTCGGATCAATGAAGAAGACCGCCCGTACGGCTGCCGTTTCGCTTTCGTTGGGTTGCAGCATGCCGTAGAGTTTCGACACCTTCATGTCAATGTCGGCTATAATGGGGAAATCAAAATAGACTCCCGTTTTTTCTTTTACGTTGTTCACCCATGCCAGGTGCGCGTGAATGCTGTCGATGCTCAAACCGAGCAGCTCGGCATTCAGCGCTTCAAACTCACTTTTGCGCTGTGCAAATCCACTCATCTCGGTTGTGCAAACCGGCGTAAAGTCAGCGGGATGCGAGAAAAACACGATCCATTTGTCTTTGGCATAATCCGATAAACGGATGACTCCTTTTGTGGTTACCGCTTCAAAATCGGGCGCTTTATCGCCGATACGCGGCATTACTGTAACTTCTTGTTTTATTTCTTGTTCCATGATAAATAATTTTTAAAGTGACTCATTAATTTTTGTTCAGAAAGGCGCTGTACATCCAGACCAGCTTTTCCTGCTCACGGATGTAATCGCTCATAAGGCTATTGGTGCCTTCGTCTCCGGCTTCATCCGAGAGCTGAAGTATTTCCCGTTGTTTTTCGATCAGATTGGAAAAACTTTTCAGAATGTTTTCAACATTCTCCGTTCCATCAGAGGTCTGACCTGCTTCTTCAATTGCAGCCACGCCAAGGTATTTGCTGTAACGGTGCTCGGGACTTAATCCCAGTGTCAGAATCCGTTCGGCAATTTCATCAATCTTTACAATCAGGTCGTTGTACAGTTCTTCAAATTTCAAATGCAATTCAAAAAATTTCTCGCCCCTGACATTCCAGTGAAATCCCCTGACATTGGAGTAAAAAATCTGGTAATTGGCCAGAAGGTCATTCAAGCGATGGGCTAATATTTTTGCTTTTTCCGTATTTATTCCTATTTCGTTCATGATTATAGATTTTAATTATTAAATATTCATTTTTCTTTGGCAAAAATAATTCATCATACAATATAAGTCAAATCAATTGTTTTTATTATATAATAGATTTTATCTATATTTGCAAAATGATTTCTTTGATACAATTGGAATATATCGTTGCGGTGGACACTTACCGGCACTTTGCCACCGCAGCCGAAAAATGCTTTGTCACACAGCCCACTTTAAGCATGCAGTTGAAAAAGCTGGAGGAAGAGCTGGATATCGTTTTATTTGACCGTACACGACAGCCGGTTATTCCTACGGAAGCCGGATCGAGAATCATTGAACAGGCCCGGCTGGTTTTGCAGGAAGCCAAAAAGATCAAATTACTGGCCGATGAATCGAAAAACGAATTGAGCGGAGAGCTGCGTATCGGGGTGATCCCCACTATTGCGCCTTATTTGTTGCCTTTGTTTGCAGGCGAATTTAAAAGGGATTTTCCCGGGATTGAGGTTAAAATACAGGAAGCAATCACTGAACGCATTGAAGAAATGCTGACCAAAGATCTGCTGGATGTGGGGATACTGGTCACACCTTTGCACAATAAGAACATCATTGAACATCCCGTTTATTATGAAGAGATGATGATCTATTCAAACCGAAAACATCCTTTTACCAGCCAGCCGGTAATTAACATCAAGGACATCGCCACGCCGGAAATCTGGCTTTTAAGTGACGGCCACTGCTTCCGGCACCAGGTGGTAAATTTATGTGACCTTCATGATATAAAAACGGACGAATTACCTTTTGAGTTTGAAAGCGGATCGCTGGATACGCTGATGAAGATCATTGACAAAGAAGGAGGATTTACCCTGATCCCCGAACTGGCAGGCAGAGAACAAACCGGCGAGAAAGCAAAACAGGTACGGCATTTCAGCAATATCACCCCTTTGCGCGAAGTGAGCCTTGTCTATACGCGCCGATTTGTAAAAACCCGGATCATTGGAAACCTGGCAGAGAGTATCCGCACCCATGTCCCCCAACAAATGCTGGATAAAAACAGGGGAACTGTTGTGGAATGGAGGTAAAAAATTGAAAGGAACTATGTCGGGCTTTATATGTCTTCCTCAAAAAAATTCAGTTTCACGGTTATTGTTCTGTTAACTGATCAGGTCATTTTTAAAGGCTGATTTAAGTTAAAACACGTGTAAAAAAGAAACCAGAATAACACCGGCATACCGCTCGTTTTTTGTAATTCCAAAAAATATTATAAATTTGAATTAATAATTGAGATGCTTTTCATTTGAAAATACCGCCTGTTGTTCATGACAATTTGACTAA
>JAADID010000306.1 GCA_013151505.1 Chlorobiota bacterium
TCCAAGCGTTTTGAAATTTTGTTTATTGAGATTGGCACAGATAATGATCACGTTCATTTTTTGATTCAGAGTGTTCCCATGCAGAGTCCAATAAGGATAATTCAGACTGTAAAAAGCATTACGGCAAAACAGATTTTTAAACTTCATCCAGAAGTAAAAACAGAAACTTTGGGGAGGTGAGTTTTGGACAAAAGGATTTTATGTTAATACTGTGGTCGTCATGGAGATGAAGATAGCATACAAGTATATGTAAAAGCTCAAGGAAAAGAGAAGGAATAAAAAAGAATTCATAAGCAGCAACTAACTTTGTTTTGATACCTCGTCAGCTCTGCTGCGAGGTAGTTCATCCAAACTGCCAGCGGCAGTTTATATTATTGCCAGAGACGTAAGTCTCTGGATTTCATAATAGTCTAACATAAAGTTCCGTAGGAACGACATGCAAAATATAAAATAGATTGTAAAAAACCGGGTAGATATCTTTAAAAACTTCCGGCGAAAGAAATCAGATTGGGGAAAACGGCATCTGAAGGAATCTCATTTACGGGAATGTCGTTGGTATTGATCAGTACCGTTATCATCCCGGCATTTTTTCCGAACAGCATATCGTTTTCCGTATCTCCGGCCATGATGCTTCTGCTGAAATCAATTTCGGGGAAATCAGCTTTTGCCCTTTCGGCCATGCCTGTTCCCGGTTTGCGGCAATTTTCCGCTTCACCTTCCAGATCGGGACAAAAATAGATGGCGTCAATCCGGCCTCCGGCTTTTCCAATTTTATCAACCATTTTCCGGTGAATTTCTTCCAGGTCTCCGGAAGTCATCAGCCCCTTCCCTATCCCCTGCTGGTTGGTCACCACGATGATCCTGCCGAAAATACCCGAAAGCTGTGCCAGTGCTTCCGGTACACCGGGCAGAAATTCAAACTCATCCCACTTTTTCACGTAATCACCTACAGGCCTGCGGTTGATCACACCGTCGCGGTCAATGAACAACGTCCATGATTTATCCGGTGACAGTTCTTTCATATTCATTTCTTTAAAAATATCCGGAATTGCAGATTTAATCCGAAACAAAAGTATAAATTACCCCGCCTTTTTCAATTTCCTAACGTTTTCTTCGGGACCCATCACCAGGATCACATCGTTGTATTGAAACCGGTAACCCGGTTTGGGGGTGATCACGTTCTGCATTTCTTTATTCTCGGGATCAAAATTCTGTTTGATCAGGATAACTTCCACACCGTACTTATTACGCAGATCAAGTTCTTTCAGTGTTTTACTGACCATATTGCCCGGAATTTCAATCTCACTCAAAACCTGCCCGTTACTCATCTTCACGATTTTGAACTTATCGGCCGAACCGATGTATCCCGAAACTGTGGTGACCATATCGCGTTTTGTCATTTCCTGGTTGTAAGCCCGGATCACATCGTTTTTTGAAGCCGTACCGATCAGTTTCATGGGGATGTGCTCATCCACAACCGGAAACTCATCCAGGCTTGAACTGCCAAAAGCCTTGATCACCGTATCCAGCGTGTCATCCACATTGAAATAATAAGTGACGGGAATACATATATCTTTGGCTTTCAGGTTGTCATCCGGTTTTTCAATGCCATTTATCAGTTTTTCCACCTCATGGGCAGGGATTACACCATGGACATGCTCATGCTCATCTACAACATAAAAATAGTCGGCGTTGCTTTTTAAAACCCGTTCTTTGATTTCCGGGAACGGGGTCTCGCGCTGAAATGTCTCAAATTGCTTTTTTACGATCTTGCCTACGGTGACATTTTTCAGGATATTGGCTTCCTCCGTTTTAAAAACATCCAGCCCCCTGCGCGTAAGTTTCAAAGTATAAATTGAATCTTTCTTCAGCCGGGTGGTGATCAGCACACTGATGATGCAGGCCACCATCAGCGGCAGAATGATCCTGTAATCGTTAGTCAGCTCAAAAATAATGATGATAGCTGTGATGGGTGCATGCATGGCTCCGGCGGCAACAGCACCCATCCCGACAAGGGCATAGGCGCCTGCCGTGGCTGTGTAAGCCGGAAAGAGAAGATGGACAACAGCGCCCACGAAGCCGCCCAAACTGGCCCCCAAAAACAGGGAGGGCGCAAAAATACCTCCCGACCCGCCTGACCCGATGGTCACCGACGTAGCGAGCAGTTTCAGCACGATCAGTAAAAGCATGAAATACCATACCAGTTTGCTCTCCAGCGCCAGGTCAATGGTCTCGTACCCAACCCCGAAAATGTGGGGATAAAAAATACCCATGACGCCGATGATCAGCCCGCCGAAAACCGGCTTCACCCACTCGGGAATGACAAGGGCATCGAACAGGTCTTCGGTTTTATAAAGAATTTTTATGAAGGCAAGGGCTACGAAAGCTGCCAGAACGCCAAGAATGGCATAAGGGATCATTTCCCACACACTTACCAGTTCATAGTGGGGAATGACAAAGGCGGGAAAGTCCCCGAGAAAATGCCGTGAGATCACCGTTGCCGAAACCGAAGAGATCACAATGGGGCTGAATTGCGAAATGGCAAAATCACTCAAAATGATCTCCATGGCAAACAGCGCCCCGGCAATGGGAGCATTGAAAGTTGCGGCAATACCGGCAGCCGTTCCACAGGCCACCAGCGTTCTCAATTGCGAGCCGCTGACACGCAAAAATTGTCCAAGCGTTGATCCGATTGCCGAACCGATCTGGACAATCGGCCCTTCACGTCCTACCGACCCGCCGGAACCAATACAAACCGCAGAAGCTGTGATCTTGGCAATGACAACCCTCGGACGGATGGCTCCACCCCGCAGCATAATGGATTCCATTACTTCGGGAACACCGTGACCTTTGGCTTCCTTTGCGAAAAAATAAACGATTGGCCCGACGATCAACCCGCCTGCGGCTGGCGCAAGTAATTTAACGTACCAAGGCAAGGCAAGGACATAATCCAGGGTGTAATGCCAGGAGCCAAAAGCCAGTGCCTGAAAAAAACGGATGGCAAACCGGAAAAAGATAGCCCCGAAACCACCGAGGATGCCGATACCAATGGCGATCAACACCATGAAGGTATGTTCCGACTTGCGGAGTTGTCTGACTTCGTAAACAATGAATTTACGATACATTCTCTGAAGCGCCGGACGCCGGAACAAGATAGCCATAACCGGATAATTGAAAGCCTAAAATTAAAACATTCTCCAGATTATACCAATTGTATTTCAAAATTCATGCATCCACGGCAAAAAAAGAATCATAATAAATCAGCGAAAATCAGCGTCAAAAAAAAACAGCAATTTATCTGAGTCAACTCACCTACGGTTTTTTATCAATCCGGTATCCTTCGTGTATGATATAATTCCCGCAGCCAAGTCCTCCGTCCATAAAATACGATCGGATGCTGTCGTTCCATATTCTCAAACTGTAGTGATACTCACCATAAAAGCCGTTATTGTTGAGATTTACTTCCCTGCCAAGAACAAAAAGTGTGGAATCCGAATCCCCGTATTTTACACTGATGACTGTATCCATTTTCGTATGCAGGTCCCAGCAGGGGCCGTAGCTGTCAATGTTTTTAACAACCTGGTATTTTCCCACATATTTGTTTCGGAAATCGTTCTTTATCAGCCTGTCTTTCGAGCAGCCCGCCCAGAGTACAAGCCAGACCAGAAGCATAGAAAAATACAGTGGTTTCATTGCTCCGTAAACAATTCTTTTTCCACCATTTCGCACAAAATATGCCCGATCATGATGTGTGCTTCCTGTATCCGGGCCGTATTTGTTGAAGGCACTTTGATACAAAGGTCACTTACTTCTGCTACCTTCCCCCCTGCCTCACCGGTGAAGCCAACGGTTTTCATTCCCAGCGCCTTTGCTTCACGGAGGGCATTCACCACACTGGCCGAGTTACCCGACGTACTGATCCCGATCAGCACATCCCCTGCCCTGCCGGCCGCTTTCACCATCCGGCTGAATATCTGATCGTAGCCGTAGTCGTTGGCCACTGCCGTGACGAATGAGGAATTGACATGCAGCGCTTCGGCAAACAACGGTTCACGGTCAAAGTTAAACCTGCCCGAAAGTTCGGCGGCAATGTGCTGGGCGTCGGCGGCACTCCCTCCGTTACCGCACAACAGTACTTTTCCTTTACTCCGAAAGGTATCAATACAAATATCAACTGATTTTTCGATTTCAGATATTAAACCTTTATCAATCAGTATCTTTTCTTTAACAAGAATGGACTCTTCTATTATTTTTTCGATGCGCATTGTTCTCATTTTGGTAGTTCAAAAATAGGAATAAAATGCGGCTACCGGACAAGAAAGTTAAAATGAAACGGATATTCCTGAATCAAAAGCCTGTAATTTGTAACCGGAAGCTTTCAGCAGACCAGGAAGTGGAATAATAAGCTCGCAAGGACATCAACAACGGAATTGGTTTCGGTCTTCAAGCGAGGACGCTTGAAGCGGGTTTATTTTTTATATTAACCTGCGCCCTTTGCGGTTAACCTTCTAACTCATCCGGAGTATCTCCATCGCATAATTGTCCCAACTCATGTCTTTGGCGCTGGCTGCAACGTTCTTGCGGTCAATGGGCTTTTCGATAGCCTTGCGCATGACTTCCGCCATCGAATCAATGTTTTCCGCTTCGGCGAGGTAACCGTTGTAGCCGTCTTTAACGGTTTCGGAGAAATGTCCTACACGAGTTACCAGCATGGGCATCCTGAAATTGTACCCGATGGATTCGATGCCCGAAGGGGTGGCCGTCAGGTAGAATAGCACGATGTAATCGCTCACCTGGAAATACTTGTGGACATCTTCATCGGGAACAAACTCAATGTACTGATAAGTTTTATCGTTTATACCCAGCTCGTCAATCAGCGCCAGCGGGTTGTAATTGCTTTCATCGTCCTGCTTTTTCAGGAACATTTTTTTGGCCATGCCGAATGTGGCGTTTTTCAGTTTGGTGGAGAACTTCTTTTTATCTAATGTGTTCCAGAAGGCCTCCCCGACGATCATCAGCGAGACGTCATCCCGCTCTTCCGCCAGTTTGGCGAAGGCGCTGATCACATTGTGCAGTCCTTTGTATTTGCGGATAAAGCCGAAAAACAGGAACACATATTTATTCA
>JAADID010000086.1 GCA_013151505.1 Chlorobiota bacterium
AGATTGTTGCGGTGCTGGCGCATGAGATCGGGCATTATAAAAAGAAGCACATTGTCAAAGGATTACTGATGTCGCTGGCGCAAACCGCCGTTATGGTATGGCTTCTTTCACTGGCGCTGAATGTTCCCGATCTTTCGCTGGCACTCGGGGCAAAAGAGTCGAGCTTTTATCTGGGGATCATTGCCTTCGGACTGTTGTTTTCACCGGTAGAATTTTTTACAGGAATTGTCACCAACATGATCTCACGCAAATACGAATACCAGGCCGATGCATTTGCAAAAAACCATCAGTTCGGTACAGAATTGATCAATGCACTGATCAAACTCTCACGGAATAATTTGAGTAACCTTACCCCCCACCCTGCCTATGTCTTTTTCCATTATTCCCATCCTACGCTGCTGCAAAGGAAAACAACGATTGAGAAAGAAGAAAAGGGGAAAATTTTGTCCGGGGACAGAGCCAATGGATAATGGATTACTTGAAGAACGATTCCGGATTAAAGCCGGCAGCACGTATTTTATCATCATTTTTCATAAGAAAATCAAGTACAGCTTCGCTGGTAATATTGTAAGTCACTCCATAATTGATGATTTTTTTTCTGTCGAGGTACAACTCACCTGAATAGGATTCATCCGTATTGATGAATTCAATTGTATTTTTTTCCGGTTTAACATAAGATATCTTTTGGGCGGCAGCCGAACTGGCAATTCCAAGCCATCTGACATCCGGCGGGTTACCGCTTCCGACCGTTATCACAGGGCTTCCGCTGATCCCGCGGTTGTAAAGGGCATCTGTCAGAAACCGGCCTGTTGAACCGGAAGGTTTGCTCACAATCCCACGGGTGACCATCAGCCTTCCCAACGGATACCCCATCACATACACTTGCATCCCCCAGTCCAGGTCCTTGTCTTTTGCCGCCGGATATTTCAGCACAGGAATATTCTCTTTTGCATCATATAGTCTTTTTTTCATAAAAGCGATGTCGAGTTTCCTGTCTATGGCAATGACCTCAACATCATCACCCAAAGGGAGACCGTTCACATAATTTTTCTGCCTGACTTTAACGGAAAGCGCTTTGATCGGACCTCTGCCGTGGTTATAACCAACAACTATCGTGTCGGGAAAGTCCACCACGTGGGCACAAGTGAGCATCCCCACAATACTGCCGTCAAAGTAGATTACCGTAGCTGTTCCGCTTACCGACTGATTTGAAACATGGTTGCTGATGGCATGAACTTCAAGAATGGAATCGTTGATTTTACTTAACTCGACAGTATTTCGCGGAGAAAAGACATAAGACCGGTAAAATGCAACGGACTCCAGCTTTTGGACTGTTTTTGAAACATAGCTTAGCTCACGGGATAAATATTGCTCAGGTGTTTTCTTTGCAGTGATTTCTTCCGGTTGTTCTTTAGCGATTTTTTTCGTTGAGCACGACCACAATCCCAAAGTTAGCAACAGTACGATATGGAAAATCCCGATTCTCACAAATACCTCCGTTTTAAAGATCCTGCTTTCGTATCACAAAAATAATGATCCCGATGAAAACAACATTCCATCCGATGGTGATAAAAACATCCGGTACAGAAACAGAGTCCCTGAAGTTGATCCCGAACATTTGCATCAGCGGCGAATTGGGCACATCAATCAGGTTTCCCATCGAAACCACAGGCAGGTATTTTGATATTGTTTCGGGAAGCATCCTCGAAATGATGGGTTCCAGAATGTAATAATACAGAGCCAGCAGGGCAATGGCCGGACCGGACTTTTTAACAAGAAATGCGATCAGCAGGCTCATGGAACCAAACGTAAACAACTCCAGAAAATAAGCTCCGAGAAAATCCGTTTTCTGAAATATCATCATCGGTTCAAGGTCTGTCGTGTTGAAAATCCCCATGATGCCTCCCGAAAGAAAAAGGATCAGTGCGGAGGCAAAACTCAGTAAAAAGACGAATAACACTTTTGAAAAGACAAATTGTTCGCGGCTCAATCCGTTCATAACGTTTTGCCGTATGGTTTTGTTTGCAAACTCATTGGCAACCGAAATAATGGCAATGATCCCGAGAAATATTTTAAAAAAGCCGCCCAGAAAGGTCAGGTTCTGCCATACAGCCGGGAATTGATACAATGAAAATTCCGGCATGGGAGCCGGCGAGTTTTTGCCCGCATTTTTCAGGGCAGCATTCAAAAATCCCTCCACGCCGACAAAAAGCATAACCAGCAGGAATAGGTAGATCACGATCATGATCCAGAATGTCCGGCTGTAAAAATATTTCCGGAAATCTATTTTAAACAGGTTATCCATTGGCCGCATTTAAAGAGTCCAGAAAATATTTTTCAAGCGATTTCTTCCGGCGTGACAGGTGCGTGAGGTAAATTCCCTGATCGGCAATCAACCGGTTCAACCTTCCGGGATCAATCTCCTGCGACAAAGTACAAAGCCACTTTCCGTTTTCTTCCTTAATTTCAGAAAAATATCCCAGGTTTTCCAGTATTTTCCTTAACTCCGGCATATCGGCAGCCGCCAGTTCATAAGCCGCCGAAGCGCTCAAAACTTCCTTTACATTGCCTTCGTTCAGCTTTTTTCCTTTCTGAAGGATCACCACATGCGAGCATATCTTCTGGACCTCATCCAGCAAGTGGCTGGCAAGCAAGACCGTAACACCCTGCTTCCCGATGTCAATGATCAAATCCCTGATATCGGCAATCCCTTTGGGGTCAAGGCCATTCGTGGGTTCGTCCAGGATCAGGACTTCTGGTTCCCCCAGCAGGGCAGCCGCAATGGCCAGCCGCTGGCGCATCCCCATGGAATAGGTCCTGTATTTGCTCGTTTTCCGTGATGTCAGCCCGACCGTTTCCAGCACTCCATCAATTCCGTTGTACGATACCCCTTTGATGTCAGCAATGATACGCAGGTTATTCATGGCGGATAAATACGGGTAAAACATCGGCTGCTCAAGCAATGCTCCCACGCGCCGCCTTGTAAGGTGGGTGGGTTTTTCGCCAAACCACAAATAGCCGCCGCTGTCCGGTTTTAAAACGTCAAGTATCAGTCCCAGGGTGGTCGTTTTCCCGCTGCCGTTGGGTCCCAGTATCCCGCAAATTTCCCCGCTATGCACTATCAGCGAAAAATTATCGAGTGCACGGATCCTGCCATAAGATTTACTGATGTTCTTTATTTCCAGTACGGGATAGTCCAAATCGGAATTGTTTTGTTTAACCTTAAATTATTGCTCGTTCGTGTCAATCTTTCACATTCTCATTGTGCCGGAAAAACATCTTTTCCTGCTTTTTTACAAAGATCGAATATTATTTAGAACGTTTAATGTGTTATTTGATTACAATGATAAATAAAATTTATTATCCTTTTTATCATAACAGGTTATCACAACCAGGAAAAAAATCAAAAAAAGTTCTTGCAATATAATTATTTATACTTTTGCCGCTCATTTATTAAACCCTATTTAAATTCAGAATATGAAAGTTGGAAAAAACAAAGTCGTAACACTCACTTACGTATTACGCTACGACGATGAAAAAGGTGAAATTGTTCAGGAAGCTGACGAGAACAAACCTTTCGTTCATTTATTCGGCGCCGGAACATTACTTCCCGCCTTTGAAGAAAATCTTGCTGACCTGGCGCCCGGAGAAACTTTTGCCTTTCATCTTTCTGCCGACGAAGCTTACGGTGAAACTTCGGACAAAGCAATCATTGAACTTGATAAAAGTATTTTTGAAATTGACGGACAGATTGACGAAGAAATCGTGGCTATTGGAAAGATGGTTGCCATGCAGGACGAAAACGGCCGGCCTCTCGACGGTAAAGTACTGGCCATTAAAGACAAGTCCGTTATTATGGATTTCAATCATCCTTTAGCCGGTAAAAATCTTTATTTCACCGGACAGATCAAAGAAGTCCGCGAAGCCACGGAAGAAGAACTGTCGCACGGTCATGTCCACGGGCACGACGGTGTGGAACATTAATCTTTTGAAATAAGGAAAACCGCGGGTTTTTTTGCCAGATCCACTTTTTGTTTTTTCCATTCCTCAATGGACAAGGTTCTGACTTTTTGCGAAGGCATTGTCAGGTTGACGGCAATACACATCTTTGTTTCAGGGCGACAGGTTTTTAGTAACTGTTCGAACAGATGATGGTTCCGGAACGGTGTTTCGATGAAAATCTGTGTTTGCCCCTCTTTGCGGGCTTTGAGTTCCATGTTCCGTATCTTTTCGGCCAGTTGCTTTTTGTCCACAGGAAGATATCCGTGAAAGGTAAAGCTCTGTCCGTTAAAACCAGATGCCATCAGGGCGAGAAGAATGGAATTGGGGCCTGTCAGCGGAACGACTTCCACATTGTTTTCATGAGCCGCTTTTACAACAACCGAACCGGGATCGGCAACACAAGGTGTTCCCGCCTCCGATAACAACCCGACAGATTGCCGTTGAATGGTTTCTTTAAAAAAGGACAACGCATCGGACAGGGAGGCATGTTTCCCGATCTCGACAAAAGTCAATTCACGTATGGGCAACGGATGTCCGGTTCTTTTAATAAATCGCCTTGCCGTCCTGGCATTTTCAACAATAAAAGCTGTTAAACTATGGATGATCTGCTTATTGTACAAGGGAATGACCTCGTCCATTGTTTCAAAATCGCCGAGGGTGGCCGGTATGAGATAGAGTTTGCCTTTCATAGTTTAAAAGGGTAGATTTTTCAGGTCAACGTTTCCGCCCGAAAGAATAATCCCAACGGTTTTTTCATTTACATTGAATTTGTTCTCCAGCAAGGCGGCCAACGGGACAGCCGATGAAGGTTCGATGACGATTTTCATCCGCTCAAAGATCAGTCGCATAGCTTCGATAATGGATTGATCGCTCACGGTAACAATGTCTTTTACATATTTCATAATGATTGGAAAGTTCCGTTTACCGAGTGAGGTCAGCAAACCGTCGGCAATGGTTTTTGGATTAACGCTGGGAATCAGCTTTCCCGATTTAAAAGATCTGTAGGCATCATCAGCCCCGGAAGGCTCACAGGCAATTACTTCTGTTTTTTTGGAAAAGAAAGCGGAAGATAATGCTGTTCCGGCCAATA
>JAADID010000238.1 GCA_013151505.1 Chlorobiota bacterium
GCCTGAATGACACAGTCGGGCAGGGAGCTAAACGTAGAAGGGGATTTACGGTTTCAGTTGGTTGTACCTACATTGCTCCCCGCTCCCAACTCTTCCGGGAGCTTCGCACTCCGGAAGGTGCTCAATCCCAAAGGCCCTGCGGAAATCTTCCCGGTCATCCCCGCATTATTTGCTCGTAAATCCTATAATTCTCCTCATCAAAACAGACAAAATAAACCTTTTCCGGAAGGTCATTGTTTTCAAGGAATTGCCTGACTGCGCCGATGGCGATTTCGGCGGCCTGCCGTTTCGGATAACCGTAAATACCGGTGCTGATATTCGGGAAGGCAATGGTTTTGCATTGCAGGTCTTTGGCAATCTGCAAGCTGGTGATGTAACATCCTTTCAGCAGTTCCGGTTCGTTTTTGTGTCCGCCGCGCCATACCGGCCCTACGGCATGGATAACATATTTTGCCGGGAGGTTGTATCCTTTGGTGGCTTTGGCGGAACCTGTCGGACAGCCGTTAAGTGTCCGGCATTCTTCAAGCAGGCCGGGACCTGCCGCCCGGTGAATGGCGCCGTCAACACCGCCGCCGCCCAGCAGCCGTGTGTTGGCCGCATTCACAATCGCATCCACATCCATTTTAGTGATGTCCTGACGAAATATTCGTTCCATTTTTTTAATTTTTTCATGAAATCTAACTATTGTCATAACTCCGGTTTATCCAAAAAAATGAATATGTTTTTTAATGACCCACACCTAATCCCCTCCGGTGAGGGGAGTTCGTGGAATTCATTTTTTGGAAAAACTTGTCTTATCAGTAATACCGGCAAAACATAAAATATAATTTGTTCTATGCTTTTTTCTTTTTTACGATCAGTTGTCCTGTCTGATAACCCACCACAATGATTTCTTCTCCCTGCTCAATGTACCCGGTGATGGCAGTTGCATCGAACATATCCCCGTCAATATCCACTTTGCCGGCAGGCCGGAGAATCGTTTTTGCAACACCCTCTTTGTGCAGCATATTTTGATAGCTTTCTGTAGCGGAGGTGTAGCCTTCGTCAACATCCTGGGTTTTGGACAGGGCGAGGCGGCTGCCGAATGAATATCTGGTGTCGAATAAATGTTTGGTGATCACAATGGAGCCGAAAATAGCGAGAAAAAATGCAATAATCACCGTAAAAAATGCCCGTGACAGGCTCAACAGGTCAATGTCGAATGTTCCGGGACCAACCGTGCCCACCATGCTTAACGTCAGTCCGGCGACCATAAACAGGATTCCCAGAATACCGGTTATGCCGAAGCCCGGTATGGCAAATATTTCCACGGCGATCAATATCAGCCCGATAATGAACATCAGGATTTCCCAGTGGCTGGCCAGGCCTTCCAGATAAAGCGGGGCAAAATAAAGCAGGGCAGCCAATACGGCTGCTGCCAGTGGAAACCCGATACCCGGTGTTTGCAGCTCAAAATAAATGCCGCCGATAATGATCATGATCAATATGCCGCTGATTATGGGATTGATCAACCAGCCGATGATCCTGTCCACTGCCGACATTTCGTGTTTGACGATCTTGTAATTTTTAATCCCGGCATGCTGAAAGAGTTCCTGGATGTTGTTGACTTCTGCTTCCGAAAAACCGTATTTGATGGCTTCGGAGGGGGTGAACGTAAGCACCTGTCCCGAGTCGCTGACCCCCGGCACGTAAATTTTCGGGTCAACCATTGCCTGGGCAATTTTCGGGTCCCTGCCTTTGGCTTCAGCAGTAGCCCTCATCATTGAACGCATGTAGGACTGGTATTTATCAGGCATTTGCTCGCCCGACTGGTTGACAACCGTGGCAGCGCCGATACTGGAACCCGGCGCCATGTAAATGCTGTCGCAGGCGATGGCGATCAAAGCGCCGGCAGAAGCCGCATTTTTATCAATAAAAACGTAAACAGGAATTTTCGTATCCAGTAATTTCGTCCGGATCGAGTCGGCGGCATCCAGCATACCGCCGTAAGTGTTCATACGGATAAGGATCAGTCCAGCGTTTTCTTTTTCAGCCTGCTCGATGGCCATTTTTGTTGTTCGCCATACGGGTTTGGCGATCATTTCTTTTATATCGAAAGTGTAAACTTTCAGCGTGGTGCTGTCGTTGTTTTCTGCAACCAGAAAACCCGGCGCCAGCAGAAGAAAGATTAACAAGATATTATGCGGAATTCCTCTTTTTTTCATCATTCCTTTTCTCCGTTTCAAGTTTAATATGCATTTTTATGTAAACTGCCTGAATATGACAAATGTAATAAAGAAAGTCGTACCCGAGGCAATGATCCTCCAACTAAAATGGCTTTGGATACGCTCCCTTGCGGGCTGTCGTTCGGAACCATTTTCAGGGATTTCTTTTTCGAGGCTTTTGATTTTTTCATCTGCTTAATTTCGCAAAATTTAAAAGAGATGGTTTAGCTGTTTATAAATACTCGCCGAAAAAAGAATTCAGTTTGGATAAAAATTCATCATGTACCAGGAGGTTTGAAGCAACGATCTGCCTGCCAAACACAAAATCGTTTCCCCCTTTGAAATCGCTCACTTTTCCTCCGGCTTCATCCACAATGAGTGTTCCGGCAGCCACATCCCAGGGGTGAAGCCCGTATTCGTAAAACGCTTCGAATCGGCCGCAGGCCACATAAGCCAGGTCCACGGCTGCCGAGCCCAGCCGGCGTATTCCCTGTGTGGTTTTCATCAGGTCTTCAAACAAGCCGAGATAGGGTGACATAAGCGAATAATCGTAGTAAGGAAATCCTGTTGCCAGCAAGGAGTTATTCAGGGTTTCGATTGAAGATACCTGTATCTTTTTCCCGTTGAGGTAGCTTCCTCCGTTTTTCCAGGCAGTAAAACACTCGTCCCTGTTTGCTTCGTAAATAACGCCCGATATGATCTCATCTTTGTCTGACAGGGCGATGGAAACGGAATACAACGGGATTCCGTGAACAAAATTGGTGGTTCCGTCCAGCGGGTCCACAATCCAGTTGAAACGCTCCGCCCTTTCCAGTTGCTGTTCTTCCTCGGCGATAAAACCGGCTTCGGGAAGTATTTTGGATAACTCGTCAATGATCCTTTTTTCCGATTCTTTGTCAACATAAGTAACCAGGTCGTGAAGCCCCTTGAACCGAATGTCTTTTTCCGATATGCTGTCCACTTCATTTTTGATGAAATGGCCGATGGCCTTCGACAAATGGGCTACCTGTGTGGTTAATGTTTTCAGGTTCATCAGCTTGTTTTCTTTTTATAATTCAGGCCGAGAATAATAAAAAGACTCAAACCCGTAATGAAAATCAGCGTTGAAATGACCTCTGCCTGTGTAACCGACATCCCCAGGAGATCGTACCTGGCATTTACACGGATTTTTTCAATAAGAATACGTTCGATACCGTTGAACATCAGGTATATTGAAAAAAGAACTCCCGGAATTTTTATTTTTTTTCTGATGGACCAGAGTATGATGAAGATGGCTATGGCCATCAGGGTTTCGTAAACGGGGGTTGGGAATACCGGTTGTGCCAGTTGATGGCAATGCTGTCCCGTACATCCCGGTATCAGAATGCCTTCGTTGATGATGTTGTGCGGATAATTGTATGACCAAAGCCAGTCGGGCAGGAAATTCATCCAGCCCGGTTTCGGGGCTGTATTCACAATTCCCCAGTCACCGTCACCGGCAACATGACAACCTATCCTTCCGATGCCATAGGCCAGGATCAATGCCGGCGCAGCAGCATCGGATAAATTTTTCCAGTTTATATTCTGCCGGTGGGCGTAATACAATGCAGCAAGGTAAGCAGCGATCAGGCCGCCGTAAAAGTTCATACCGGAAAAAGAAGTAAGCCAGGTGAGGGGGTTTTTTATAAAATCATCCCAGTTTTCGAACCAGTTGAAAATTTTGGATCCGACAATTCCTCCGATCACGGCAATGAATAAAACGGGCAGCGCATGCTCGCGGGCATGGACCGTGATCTCTTCCCAGACGGGCTTTTCAAGTTTCTGACTGTTTTTTTTGTAATAAATATAATAAGTGTAGGCAGCGGCAAACAGAAACCCCAGCCACCAGGAACCTTTGATTGATAAAATAAAATCCTGCGGGTCAGTGACAAAAGAAGTGTAATCAAGGATCATTCCCCCGATCTTATAACCTACCAGCAAACTGATGACAAATGTTATGATGAGATCATTGACAGAGGCGGGCTGTCCTTTCAGTATTTTTCTGATAGTCGGCTTCAACAACCCCTCTTTTTCTTTCCGGTCCAGTTCTTTATAAAGCAGCCAGGTTCCGGTGACGAATGCTATGGCCAGGAAAAAGCCATAACTCTGAACAGGCAAAATAATATGCGTTCCAAACAGGTCGTTGATCAGGTCACTTAATCGCGGGTACATATTTTGAAAATTAAGGGTCTAAATTAGGGTATTTCTGCAATAAATGATCAAGTCCCCGGTTTTTTCATTTGCCGGTTGGCAATAATCTGCTGGAAAACAATTCCTGCCACAATAAATATTAATCCTGCAACGGTTGTCAGGTGAATTTTTTCACCGACAGCGAGGCGAATGATAAAAAGGGCTATAAAAGGGGAGAGGTAGATCAGGTTGCTGACACGTGCCGTATTTTCAGACAATTGCAGGGCTTTCAGCCAGATCACGAAAGTGATGCTCATTTCGAACATACCAATGTAAACCGTGCCTGCCAGCGCTTTTCCTGTAGGCAAATGAATGCCACCGGTCAAAAGCAGAAAAATGGAAATATAAACTGTGCCGAACACCAGGTTAAGCAAAATCTTTCCGGTTTCTTCGCGCGGGTCTTTCATGTTCATTATCCAATAGATAGCCCAGAAAAATGCACTGGCCACGGCCAGGACAACACCCAGCGGATTCATGATCTTCAGTTCCCGGTAGTTTCCCTGAAGACTGATGATGGCAACCCCCAGAAAACTAACAAGAATGGCCACCACACTCATGGTGCTGATCTTTTGTTTCAGAAAAGGGATTGATAACAACACCAGTACCACAGGCCAGGCATAATTCAGGGTTCCTGCAATTTGAGCTTCCAGCAGGTCGTAAGCCTTAAACAAAACAAGGTAATAAAGAAAAGGGTTGAACAAACCCATGATGGCTGATGAAATCCAGTTGGCGATAGTGAGTTTATGGAGTTTTATTCTTTTCGGCCCTGCCTGGTTGATGACCAGTAATGTGACCACTCCGACAAGCGAAGCCCAGAAAAGCATCTGGTCAAAAGCAATGTGCCGCAACGTAATTTTGAATGCCGAGCTCATGGTTGACCAGAACAGGACAGCAAGCAGGGCGAACAGGTAAGCTTTTTTCTGACTTTTTGCTGTGATCATCAATAAAAATTTCCAAACCGTCAGACAAAGATAAGATTCCCTATTTAAGAATTGCCCAGTGGGGAATGACATCGGGACTAAAATTAAATACGACGGTTCCCCAATAGTAGGTCAGCAGCGTGATGATGACCGCCCCGAACAGGTTGATTATAAACCCTGTTCTGGCCATGGTACTGATTGAAATTCTTTTGGAGCCGAAAATAATGGCGTTGGGAGGGGTGGCTACCGGAAGCATAAAAGCCATGGAAGCGCTG
>JAADID010000037.1 GCA_013151505.1 Chlorobiota bacterium
CCCGAGACCTCGGGATCAGGCGGGGATACTCCTCACATCCCAACGCACTTGTCATTAGTTCATACTTCCTAATGACAAATCTGGGTTAAAATATTTCTCTCTTCTGGCTACTAAGGGGATAAGGTTGAAAATAAGGTTTTATTTGTTGATCAAAGATTTTTTATTTTTCCAAAACCACCTTAATTTTTTAAAAATCCAACCTTAGTAGCATTTCCGGCAATTCAGAAAATAAACCTTATACTTTATTCCATGCGCATACATCCGTCAGCATCAACAAAAAACGGCGGCTAAAGCCGCCGATACATAAAAAAAGCGGCCAAGGCCGCCTTTTTTTATCCGAGGTAAGATTTAAGTATCTTACTTCTGGAGGTATGTTTCAACCTCCTGATTGCTTTCTCTTTGATCTGACGTACCCTCTCGCGGGTCAGGTCGAATTTCTCTCCGATCTCCTCAAGGGTCATGGGGTGTCCTCCGTTCAGCCCGAAATAATACCTGACGACATCAGCTTCGCGCTGGGTGAGCGTGGAAATAGCCCTGTCAATTTCTTTCCTGAGCGACTCATAAAGCAAACCCGTTTCGGGTGTCGGCCCTTCCTCACTTTTCAGGACATCGTACA
The DNA here is from genome assembly GCA_013151505.1 of Chlorobiota bacterium. GTDB lineage: Bacteria > Bacteroidota > Bacteroidia > Bacteroidales > F082 > JAADID01. The sequence continues at coordinate 617 of JAADID010000037.1, forward strand.
TGGTGTTGTCCTCATCCTGGATCAAAGGCGCATCCATCGAAACATGCCTTCCGGCATTCCGCATGGATTCTTTCACTTCCGTTTCGGTAATATCGAGCTCGCCGGCAATTTCCTTGATGTTGGGCTCTCTTTCAAAGCCCTGCTCTAACCTTGCCGAAGCTTTGTTGATCTTGTTGATGGAGCCAATCTTATTCAGAGGCAAGCGGACAATTCTCGATTGTTCGGCCAGCGCCTGCAAAATAGACTGCCTGATCCACCATACGGCATAAGAGATGAATTTAAACCCACGCGTTTCATCAAAACGTTGTGCCGCCTTGATCAGGCCGAGGTTCCCCTCGTTGATCAGGTCGGGGAGCGTAAGCCCCTGATTCTGGTATTGTTTTGAAACCGAAACAACAAAACGCAGATTTGCTTTGGTCAGCTTTTCCAATGCCTCACGATCACCCTGTTTGATCCTCCTCGCCAATTCAACTTCTTCCTCCGCAGTAATCAGATCTACCTTACCAATCTCCTGCAAATACTTGTCAAGCGATGCAGTTTCACGGTTCGTGACCTGTTTTGTGATCTTTAATTGCCTCATACCGGATATTAATGTTTATTCTCGATTTTTTCTACGATAAATATGCTTTATAGTTTCCTAAACAATGCAGACAACCGATAAAAGAATAAGGTTGTATTAATGCTGCTCTTTTTTGAATTTTCTTTCAATAAGAACCTTTCGTGAAAGCTTCAATTTCCCCGAACGGGCGTCAATACCAATGAGTTTCACTTTTATCTTATCGCCAACTTTCAGAACATCTTCAACATTCTCGATGCGTTTCCAGTCAATTTCGGAAATGTGCAACAAACCGTCCTTGCCGGGAAGTATCTCGACAAATGCGCCAAAGGGAACAATGCTTTTCACCGTGCCGAGGTAAACTTCATTTAACTCGGGAACAGCAGTGATGCCGCGAATCCAGTTTTTGGCTTTTTCAATGGAGTCCTTACTTGGCGACATAATTTCGATGACGCCAAACTCACCTTCTTCTTCAATAATTATGGTTGTTCCGGTTTCGGCCTGGATCTCCTGGATCACTTTACCGCCGGGCCCGATAACCGCGCCGATAAATTCCTTGTCAATCATCATCTTTTCAACACGCGGAACAAAATCTTTGTAATCATCCCTGGGTTTGTCAATGGTTTTCAGCATTTCGCCAAGGATGTGGAGGCGTCCCTGTTTTGCCTGCTCAAGAGCTTCTTCAAGCACCTTATAGGGCAATCCGTTTATTTTAATATCCATCTGACAGGCGGTTATCCCGTCTCCGGTACCTGTCACTTTAAAGTCCATATCTCCGAGATGGTCTTCATCACCAAGAATATCGGAGAGCACCGCATATTTTTCAAAGTTCTCATTCGCTATCAGCCCCATGGCAATGCCGGCAACGGGTTTGGAAATCTTCACCCCCGCATCCATTAAGGCCAGGGTGCCGCCACATACGGTTGCCATTGAAGAAGAACCGTTTGATTCCAGAATATCGGAAACCACACGGATGGTGTAAGGATTATCTTCGTGTGACGGAATGACCTGTTTAAGGGCACGCTGGGCAAGGTTGCCGTGACCGACTTCTCTTCGTCCGATACCCATGAATTTTCTGACTTCACCTACCGAGAACGGAGGGAAGTTATAATGCAACATAAAGTCGTTATTTCCTTCGATAATGGCACCGTCAATGGTTTGTGCATCCAGTTTGTTACCCAGCGTTACGGTAACCAGCGCCTGGGTTTCGCCACGGGTGAAAATAGCTGATCCGTGTGCTGAAGGCAGATAATCCACTTCGCACCATATCGGCCTGATCTGGTCGGTTTTCCTGCCGTCAAGGCGAATGCGTTCGTTCAGAATGGCATTGCGGACGGCTTCTTTTTCCACATCATGGAAATAGCGCTTGACCAACGAGGCCTTTTCTTCGCGCTCTTCTTCAGGAATAGTTTCCAGAAACTCATCGCGGATGGCTTCAAAAGCTTCGCTGCGTGCATGTTTATCATCATTTCCCGAAAGGGCAACGTCGTAACATTTCTGATAAGTTGCTTCGTGAACAGCCGCTTTCAGCTCTTCATCGTTATTTTCGTGCGAATATTCTCTCTTTGTCCTGGCTTTTTCCACCAGTTCTGCCATTTCAGACTGTATCCTGCATTGTTCTTTAATGGCTTCGTGTGCGACCTTTAACGCTTCAAGCATGTCGGTTTCCTGAACTTCTTTCATTTCGCCTTCCACCATGTTGATGTTTTCCCTGGTGGCGGCAACCATCAATTCAAGGTCCGCATTTTCCAGTTCTTCGATGCCGGGATTGATAACATATTCACCGTTTATACGGGCTACCCTGGCCTCCGACACGGGGCCGTTGAAAGGAATATCCGAAAGGGTAAGCGCCGAGGAAGCTGCCAGGGCGGCAAGGGCGTCGGGAAGGACATCATTTTCACCCGATATCAATGTGATCAGCACCTGTGTCTCGGCGTGATAATCATCAGGAAATAAGGGTCGCAGGGCACGGTCAACAAGGCGGGAAACCAGAATTTCATATTCCGAAGGCCTGCCTTCACGTTTAAAAAAACCACCCGGAAACTTACCGGTAGCTGCATATTTTTCCCTGTAATCAACCGACAACGGCATGAAGTCAACATCTTCGTTGGCTTCGCGCGCCGAGACGACTGTGGCAAGGAGCATGGTATTCCCCATAGTGACAACAACAGAACCATCGGCCTGTTTTGCCAGCTTGCCGGTTTCAATACTAATTTCTCGTCCGTCCTTTAATTGAAAAGACTTTTTTACTACATTTAATGACATAATTTTTTTGTATAAGTGTTTAGCTAAACACAAAAAAAGGCAATCGGTTCTAATTGCCTTATTCTGTTTATTTTGAACGCCTGGTTATTTTCTTAAACCAAGTTGTTTGATAATTTCGCGATATCTTTCGATATCTTTTTCCTTGAGGTAATCCAGTAATTTTCTTCTTTTTCCAACCAGTCGTATTAACGATCTCTGTGTGAAAAGGTCTTTTTTGTTTTTCTTCAGATGTTCGGTCAGATGCTGGATACGATACGTGAAAAGTGCAATTTGTCCTTCGGCAGAGCCGGTATCCTGTTCGGAGCTACCGTATTTCTCAAAAATTTCTCTTTTCTTTTCAGCAGTTAAATACATACTTTTACTTTTTCTTATCTCTAATTTTTCGGGCTGCAAAAATACAAATTTTATTTCAGCGGACAAACTTTTTAAAAAAATTATTCCTTTTGGCAAAACATTGATTCAGCCTGCTATTTCCGGAACGCAGGACGGGTTTTGCGGATCAGTAAATCTCCCGCTTTCTTTTAAACAACAAATACAGACTAATAACAGAGTATATGATCAGGATAAAACCCATAAGATAAAGAACCGTATTCATGGTTTCCCCTTCCAGGTCAAAATTTATAATAACAAATCCTGAAACTATAGTTATAATACCCAGCAAAGTATAAGCCCACAGAAAAGGTTTGTTTTGTTCCTCCATCAGCCCGGCAACGAGGTAGAGGATTCCCATAAAGAAGACCCAAAAGCCAAAAACGACGAGTACGAAATTTTGATCGGTGTTCGGGGAAGTAAAAAGGATCAGGCCCCCAAACCCGTCCGTAAGCATCTCCATGATGACCTTTTGATTGATGTTTTCGTCAAAATGCAGAAAAACGTAAACCAGTGTAAACGCTGCCGAAACAACAAGCGTAATGCCGAAAACAACGGCATAGCCCGTCATAACCTGGTTTAAAGCAACTGCCAGCAGACCGGCGAGCAATAGCAAAAAAGAACGGACAATTCTTAATCCCATGATGTTTTTTTAATTTGGTTTGTTTTGCAAAGGTAAGAAAAGCCGGGGTTAAATATTCTGCAATTTATATGTCGGGTCTGGAAAGGAGGTGCTCTAGCCCCTTAAGAACCTGGACAAGGATTAGTGATTTAAATTGCTAATTTTATGGTACCAAAACGTAATCAATTGACACGGAGCAAAGAAGAAAAGGAAAGGATTATCAAAGACTGCCAGCGGATAGGGGTTGCAGCAACCTTCAAAAGTTCAGATTGTCATATACAACCGCCTCGGCAAGCAAGTTGATATGATTGAAAAATACCAACCGCAGGGCAGGCAGAAAGTTGAGTGGAATTGCGGAAGCTTGCCAAGTGGCATTTATTACATCCACTTCCATGCAGGCAGCCAAACGGCTTCGGGGAAGATGGTGGTGGTGAGATAACCTGGCCCGACCCGCTTTATGGGCTTGCACAAAGCGGGTCAGAAAGATTCCGTTAACGGCTAAAGCCGGATTCTGTCAAAATCTAAACATCCCTGCCATAAATGGCAGGGCAAAAACTTTTTCATGTAAATATTTTGCACGGTGCTTTAG
>JAADID010000336.1 GCA_013151505.1 Chlorobiota bacterium
TGTCTATTTCTTTGTCCGGCAACAAAGAAACAGACAAAAGAAAATGCCACCAAAACGAAGCTTCCACCCGCTCTGATGAAATGCAACGAAAACGGCAAGGTAGGCAGATAAAAACGCTTGCCCGCAATATCCAGCCCAAAGGTTTTTCTCTGAACGATTACATCGCCCTTGCACGTTTTCGTAGGCATTTCATCATTCACTCCAACACCGGCCCGCCGTTTTGGCTTTCCCGCCCGCGAAAGCTTTTTTAGAAAAAGCTTAATGGTTGGTAGCGCCCCTTGCGCGGTGGCCTGTCCCGCGTCACGCGGGATGCGGTGTCAGGGAGTTGCCGTGGGGGGCTGGTGCGTTGGGCAGCGGGAAGTTTCGATTCAAATTTTCTTGATCCTTCCTGCCCGACTGTCGCGGTCAGGCGGGCCTGCCCGAATGTGCCATCGGTACAGGCGGGTTGCTTACTTTTCTTATCCCGCCTGCCAGAGTGTTACGGCGGGCAGGGCAAGAAGAAAAGTAAGGCGTAGCGAACGGTGTGCATTGGAGAAAGACCCGATCATTTCTGCTCGCTACGCAACATATTCCGGCTATTGAGAAAGAAACTGAAAATTGAGAAATTATCCATTTTTTTACCTTGGGACACCTAATTTTAAAAAACATATGTTGCAAATCAACGACTTACATGAGTTTATTAAGGAAGTGACGAAAACAGGATTTATCTCTTCAAAATCCAGTAAGCCGGATTCTGGAATTCTTTTCCTTTCCACACTTCAAAATGCAGGCGGGTTTGTCCGTCGGGATTGGTGTATATCTTTCCTAGCGGTTGCTTCACTTTCACATGATCTCCTTTGGAAACATAAACTTCTATCAGGTTGGAATAAACCGTAAAATAATCCCCGTGTTTTACGATTACCGCTTGATTGGTGGTGGTAATCCTGGCTATGCTGACTACTTCGCCACTGAAAACACACCGGGCATCCGTGCCCTTGTCCGTTGTGATGTTTATCCCGTTATTTCGCGTCTTGACATATTTTAACACCGGGTGCTGGTGGACGCCAAATGTTTCGGAGACCACCCCCCGTTCAACTGGCCAGGGTAGTTTGCCTTTGTTTTCGGCAAAGTTGGCCGACAGCGCTTTTTCGGCAGGCGTAAGCACATATTTTTTACCTGTCCTTGCCGAAGTTTTTGCTTTTGTTTCCCTCGCAATGATGTCCCTGATCTTTTTATTCAGTCGTTCGGCTTCTTTTTGTTTTTTCCTCAGCCTGGCTTTCAATTGTTTTTCTTTTCCCGAAAGTTGTTTTATCAACTGGTTTTTTCTGGCTTTTTCCTGTTCCAGTTTCGACATTTGGAGGTTTTCGTTGTCAAGCAAAGCTTTTTTCTCTTCAACCTGCCTGTTCAAAGCGGCCAGGTCATCTTCCTTTTCTTTTTCTAATTTCCGGATGTTATCCGCTTCTTTTCGCAGATATGCCGCCAGTTGCTCAAGATATCGTAAGCGTTGGTAAGCCTGGTTAAAATCTTCGGCGGAAAATAAAAAAATCAGCTTATTGTACGCGGTTTGGTGGTGGTAGGCGAAATAAACGATCCCGGCATATTTTTTTTTCACTTCCGCCAGTTTTTTGTTTAACCGGTCAATGCTTGCCTCATCATTTTCAATATCCGTGTTCAGTCTTTTTATTTCCGTTTGAAGTGTTTCTATCAGTTCCTTTCGCCGTTCTATTTGTGAGTTAAGCAGCCTTAATTCATTTACTGTAACTGACTTGTCTTTTCTTGTTTTTCCGATGAGTTTGCCCGTATATTCTATTTCCTTTTCCAGCTTTTTCCTTTTAGCTTCCAACTGCTTTTTTGTCTCCTGTGCAGTTGCGGAAGAAAACAGGAACAAAAAACAAAAAAAGAATACGGAAAAGTACAGGCTACTTCTCATGTGGTTTATTTCTTAAATCCAGTTCTTTATACTTGCTTGAAATCGAAAAAGGAAATCTCAGCGGTTTATTCATTTCCACTTTTTGAAAATCAACATCAATGGTGATTGGTTTCTGGGACGATATGCTGATAAACAGGTGTTTTGGGAAATATTTTCCATCTATCTGCATATACTTATCATAAAGCACAACCAGTTTTTTATTGTCTTCCCCAAGCTCCTTCAATTCAACTTTATGAATTTTAAATGTTCCGGGATCGAGCCAGATATTTTGAATCAGTACTTTCGGATTGTTCTCATTGCTTTTCAGGTATTTTTTGATCTTTTTGCGTTCCAGGATCGTAATCCGGTATAATCCACCGTCAATGGATGCCTTGTATTTATTAACATCATACTGTGTCAGGTCATTGCCAATGATCATGGATTGAAGGATTGAATAATCAATTGTTGTGTTCAGAATATTAGCCAAAAGACTGTATTCACCTTCAAAATAAGTTTTATTCAGTCGGTTAACAAAACTTACCGAATCATTGGTCATCATTATACGGGCCGCTTCAATACCCAGAGCCGGAGAGAACGATATCCAGGTGATGCTGTCTTTTCTAATCCGCAGTTGTCCGCGCAGATTTGTAATCTTTTTGCCCTGTTTGTACTGAATACTGAATTTGGCATTCAGATATTTGAAATCCAGTTGGTTTTCCAGCATCTTGGAATAAAGGTAATTAAACCCGTACATTCTCAGGGGTTTTTTTAATGCCGAGCGGGTGGATTTACATGACGAAACCATCAATATAACCACTGGCAATATAATGAGCAATATGATTTTGCGATAATTATTCATATAATTTGCCCTCGGCAATTTTTTTATCAAGCAATTCGGAATAATCTTTTTGTTTTTTTGCCAGTTTCCAATATTTTAACGCTTCTTCCTTTTCACCGTTTTTGTACAGGATATCACCGTAATGCTCAAGCACTACGCCGCTTGAATCGCCTCCGTTGTTGATGGCTTTTTTGATCCACTCAAGCGCTTGCTTGTATTTTTCCTGTTTATACAAAACCCAGGCATAGGTATCCAGATTATTGTGATTATACGGGTCAAGGTCAACGGCTTTTTTAGCCATTTCGGCAGCTTTGTCAAGATTGACCGAGCGCAGGGAGAGATAATAAGCGTAATTGTTCAGCACAATGGCGTTTTCCGGATTGATCTTGAGGGCCTGGTCATAAGCTTTATAAGATGCTTCGTATTGTCCCAGCTCGTTATACGTATCGCCTAATGAAGAGTAAAATTGTTCCAGCAATGCATCATTGTTTACTACAAAATCTTTCCCTGATTCAAGGTAAGCCTTTGCTTTGACATAATCTTTCAGTTGAAAATTGCTGATACCCGCAAAAAAATAAGGCAACGGATAGGAAGGGAACAGGTCAATGACATCTTCCGAATCTTTTGCCAGGGCTTTGTAATCGTTCAGATACAGGTCGCTGAACAAAAGTTCCTCCCACAGCGCATAATTTGAATTGTCCTGTTTCAAGATTTTGTAGAGCAGTGTCCGGGCCAGTTCATATTCTTTGTTTTCATAAAGCATTGAAGCATGAAAGGACTCGGACAGCACATTGTCGGGATGGGTTTTTTTCAGAATCTCTGATAATTCCAGGGCCTGTTTCTTTTGTTTTTCCGTCAGATTACCCGAATAATAATTAAACAACAAATTGATTTTTGTTTTCAAATCCAGTTTCGGGTTGGCAAAACCCTGTTTTAACTCTTCGAATGACTTTTCATCATTGCCTTCTTTTTTATAAAAATCTGCCAGTGAGATATGGACATACGGGTCTTCAGGGTTTAATTCAAGTATTTTTTTATACGCCCATTCGGCTTTTTCAGGCATTTTATTTTTTGAACAATATTCGGCCAGTAAGGCATAATACCTCGGATCATCCGGGTTTATTTTTATCAGTTTTTCATATTCGGCAACGGCGCTGTCGGGCAAACCTATCTTGCTGTAAAGTTGCACTTTCTGTTGAGACAACCTTTCGTTTATCCCCACCTTTTCTTCTATTTTATTATAGGTTTTTATCGCATTTCGGTAATCACCGGTAAAATAATAGGCAAACGCCAGTTCCTGTAAAAAATTCAGGTTGTTCGGATGTTCTTTGACTAATTCTTCATACGTGGAAATGTAATCTTCATAATTTCCTACTGATTTTGAAATGTTGGCATACAGCACTTTATACCATTGGTTGTCTGCATTCAGCGCAACGGCTTTTTTTGCCGGTGAAAGGGCTTCATCGCTACGGTTAAGCGCCTGGAGCAACCGGGCTTTTTCATAATAAGCAGCCGGGTCTTCCGGGTTGATTTGAATGGCTTTATCAAATAATTCAAGGGATTTTTGAAGATTTCCAAGCTCCCGCTGGCTTACGGCCTTCATAAAAACATCGGCCTCCTGCCGGTGATCATTCAGCGTTACGACTTTCTCCTGTTTTTTGTCAACCGCCTGTTTTGACGTGGAACATGAAAACAGAAGAGGAACAATAGCTGAAAACAGAAGGAATTTTATTAAATAATTCATGCGTTTATCAAAAAGGATTAATTTATGTCTATTCGTGGCCCGTATGTCCGAACCCGCCCCCCCCTCTTTTGGTTTCGGTCAATTCATCAACCTGAACCCATTCGGCTTTTGCGTGTTCGGCAATGATCATCTGTGCAATTCGGTCCCCGTCATTTACTACATACGACCGGTCTGACAGGTTAACGATGATGACTTTGATCTCACCCCTGTAATCGGCATCAATGGTGCCGGGTGTGTTGAGCACCGTAATCCCGTGCTTGATGGCCAGGCCGCTCCGGGGGCGTACCTGGGCTTCGTAACCTATGGGCAGTTCTATATACAAACCGGTAGGGATCAGTTTTCTTTCGAAAGGCTTTAGCGTCACCGGTACATCAAGGCTGGCTCTTAAATCCATACCTGCCGATGCTTCCGTTTCATATTTCGGAAGTTCATGCCTGGAGGTATTTACAATCCGGACTTTCATTTGAATTTATTGGTAAAAACGGGCAAAAATAATGAATTAACAGGCATGTTTTCATTAAACATTCATAAGAAATTAAAAATCACAGAAATTAAAAATCACTGTTATTGTATGCCTACCGGTTCAAGTCTTCCCGCCTGGACCTGTCCCCCAAACAGCGCAAGTCTTCCCGCCCGGCCATGCGCGTAAGCAGGACTTGTGCGAAGCCAAACAGCTGAAGCTGATATAATACCAATTGACAGGATATTTTTATTTTTGAAAAATGGACAATAAAAACAGTATTATGGACTGTAGCTCTGGCCCAAGTCAGCCACGCGCAAAACATCGCACAAGACTTGCGCCAGGGGGGGATTTATTACCGGCATTTGAAATGCTACATTTCGACCCGCTGAAAGCCCCCCTTCGCAAATGCCCGCCCGGTGGCCCGTTCAGCGGGTCAGGCGCCGATTCAATTTCTTCCTTTCAACAACAAACGCCACCGAAAGATAAACAAGAATAAAAATACCCGCTGTAATAACCTGCATCGTTGTCTGTTGTAAATCAAGATATTTGTACATGAAAAAGAGCAAAAGTGCCAGCGCCGAATAAAGGATCAGCTTCCCGTATTTGTAATTGACTTTATAGACTTTTCTGCCCCAGAAAAACGAAATCATCATCATGCTGAAATAACAGGCAAAGTTTGCCCAGGCAGAGCCTACATAACCGTATCTTGGGATCAAAATCACGTTCAATGCAATGGTAATGGCAGCGCCAGCCAAAGCAATCACAGCGCCATATAAGGTTTTGTTAGTCAGCTTGTACCAAAGTGACAAATTATAAAAAACGCCGAGAAACAACTTGGCCATCAGGACAACGGGCACAATCATCAGCCCTTCCCGGAAAGCCGGTCCGATGAAATATTTTACCACATTCAAATTAAGCGTAACGCCAAGGAAAATCAGCCAGGTAAAAATTACGAAATAAGTCATCACGTCGCTGTAGATGGCTTTGGCCTCTTTCTTCCCCGACTCCCTGAAAAAGAAGGGCTCTGCAGCGTAACGGAACATCTGGATGAATAGCATCATCAGGATGGCCAGCTTGTAATTCGCACCGTAAATTCCAATCTGCGCTTCGGCTTCTTTCACCGTGTCAACCGGAAGCAGGTATTTCAATAGTATTTTATCCGAAACCTCATTGATCATTCCTGCCACGCCGATAACCAGGATGGGCAGGCCGTAAGCCAGCAGTTTTTTCAGCAACGCCTTATCAATGCTGAACCTGAACACCCGTAGTTCCGGAATCAGCAGCAACAGTGCAGAAGCCGAACTGATCAGATTGGCGATAAATACAAAGATGATCTTATTCTCCGGACGGTAAAGCATCCATTCCGACGCTTTTTCTTTAAACATTGCCGGAATCAAAAGCAAAAAGACAAAATTCAATGCAATGTTGATCACCACCGTGATGACTTTGATCATTGAAAACCGCCTGGCTTTGTTCTGATATCTTAAATAGGCAAACGGCAGGGATGTAAAAGCGTCAAACGCAACAATCAGGGCAAGCAGGATGATATACTCGGGATGCCCGGAATATTGAATACTTTGAGCAATATCCCCTAAGAACAAAGCCACAAGCAAAACAAAAGCAACGGAGGTGATTAGTAATGAGCCTGTGGCCGTATTAAAAACCTTGTTTGGTTTCTTTTCAAGCTGGGCATACCTGAAAAATGCCGTCTCCATTCCATAAGTCAGGAAAACCATAATCAGGGCTACCCATGCATACAACTCGGTAATCTGGCCATAATCGTTTTGCGAAAAAATTCTTGTATAAAAGGGAACAAGCAGATAATTTAAAATCCTTGGGATAATAGTACCTAAACCGTAAATTATGGTTTCGCCGGCTAATTTTTTTATCGGATTGGACGTCATATCAGTGGTGGAACCAAAAATAGGGAATATCCGTCATGCTTAAACGAGAACAGAAAAAATTTATTCCTGTACGAATTTACTTTGACTAATTTTACGGAACTTAAGGGTAAACACTGTTCCTGTGTCTTTTTTCGATTCGAAGGTAATTTCTCCGCCAATTTCCTGCATAATATTTTTCACAATAGCCAGTCCCAATCCGGTACCAGTTGATTTGGTCGTGAAATACGGCTGGAAAATCTTTGATTTCTGTTCGTCGGGTATGCCTTTTCCGTTATCTTCAATGGTAACGACAAAGAATTGTTCCTCTTCTTTCAAAACTATCTTGACAACTCCATCCCTGTTTTTATCAATTGACTGTATTGCATTCATTATCATATTGTTAAATAAACGAAGCAGGTCTTTTTCGAAGGCTGGTGTAAAATAATGTCCTCGGATATCATCAGGTTGATACGATATTTTTACCGTTGTATTATTTTTAAAAAGCTGAACCGATTCCCTGATCACATTACCCAGGTCAACTTTCTCGAAGTTCCTGACCCTTGTTTTCGCCAGATCAGAGAACATTTCAGCAACTTTATCCAGCGATTCTATCTGGCTGATCAGCGAGTTGCTGATGTTTCTCACTTTTTCCTCCAGATCCTTATCTTTTTCACGGAAAGCTTTCTCAAGGTATTGAACATTCAGCTTCATGGGGGTCAACGGATTTTTAATTTCATGGGCAATTTGCTGGGCTACCTCCCGCCATGCACTTTCCCTTTCGGATTGTTTGAGTAATTCAGCGCTTTGTTCCAGCTTTCTGATCATTTTATTGTATTCCCTTATCAGTTTCCCGATTTCATCCTCGTTTGCCCAGGGTATTGGCTTATTGGGCTTATCAATCTGGATAGCTGCTATATTTTCCTGTAGAACTTTTAACGGCCTTGTAATGATCCGTGAAAGCGCGACAGCTATCACGGCGCCTATGATTCCCAGAAAAACAAAAAGATTAATAAACGTAAATATCATTAAATAATAGGCCTGGGTAACCTCGGTCTGTTTGGCAAAATAAGGAAGGTTTACGATTCCTGCGGCTTTATCTCCACCAAGCTCAAGTGGTGCATACGAAGAGTAATAAGACACCTCCCCTATTCTCTCTCGGGTAAAATAAAACAATTTGTTTTTTACCATAAGTTCTTCGTAGGCCATCGGGTTAATATTTTCGGAAAGCAATCCCAAATTGAATATCTCGGGCCTTGATGAAGCAACCAACTGCCCGGAGGTGTTGTAAAGATTTATGTCAGAAAAAAACACACTGGAAAATTTGATAAGCATTTGTTCCAGTTGTGGTTGATCATACTCTGTAAGGTCTGTCAATCCACCGAGTTTGTGCTGCAATTCTATAATAACGGAATTTGTTTTTTCATTTAACTGGTCAACAAGTTTGCTTTTATTGCTTTGGTTTATATAATATAATGTAATGACAGCCAGTAATATAATTATAATTGATATGGTTGAAATAAAAATGAGCTGTAGCCTGGCCTGAAAACTTTGACGCAGCAGTTTCGTTACATCCCGTCCGTAAAGAAATATCAAAACAATAACAATACAGAGGGTAAAAATAATAACGAGTAAAGAAAATGAAAGCAACTGTACCGACAATTTTTTATACGGCC
>JAADID010000177.1 GCA_013151505.1 Chlorobiota bacterium
TGTTAATAGATTTACAATGTCTGTTAAACAGTGGATTGAAAGAACGAATGCAATTGGAATAATAGCCAAAGCCGGAAGATATGGCGGAACTTATGCTCATAAAGATATTGCTTTTGAATTGGGAACTTGGATAAGCCCTGAATTTAAACTGTTAGTAATTAGAGAATTTCAACGATTAAAAGAAATTGAAAGCAATCAATATAACCTTGAATGGAATGTTAAACGAATTTTAAGCAAAGCAAATTATCATATTCATACTGACGCAATAAAAAACTACATTTTACCTCAAAAAGATTACGATAAAGATAAAGAATGGTTGATTTACGCAGAAGAGGCAGATTTGCTGAATGTTGCATTATTCAAATGCACGGCAAAAGACTGGCGTGAAGCCAACCCTGAACTTGCAAAAAAAGGAATGAATATCAGAGATATTGCAAGCATAAACGACTTAGCAGTTTTATCAAATCTTGAAACCTTAAATGCAGAAATGATAAGTAGCAGAATTGATAAAACAGATAGGTATAAACGATTAAAAGAAATTTCTGAATATCAGTTGCTAATAATGAATGAAAAAGATTTTATGAAAGCATTAAAGAAATTGAACGATAAAGTTTACATTGAAAATCAAAACAAACCGAAGAAGAAATAAAAACGCCACAGAACAATCAGAGTTCTGATGGCCGGGATGGCCAAATCTGAACCTGGTGTTGACGCCTGCCTGGCTATTCGACGGGAAACCGGACGCAAAAGTGTGTGATTTTATTTTATGGGGATTGAATGGAATTTACCGGAGATTTAACCGGGCTTTTAATTCATGATGAACCTTCCCGATCTACTCATACCTCAACGACTCAATAGGATCCAGCTTGGCCGCCTTATTAGCAGGAATAATGCCCGACAGCAGGGCCACGATAAAACAGAGCGCCACCCCAACCGCAATCCACAGCCAGGGAATGAAAAAGGACGTTCCCGTCATCATCGAAACGATGTTACCCATGAATATTCCGGCAACGATACCGAGGATACCGCCCATTTGAGCAATCACGATGGCCTCGGCGAGAAACTGGTTGCGGATGGTTTTTCGCCGGGCTCCGATGGCTTTCCTGACCCCGATTTCCCGCGTGCGCTCGGTCACCGAAACCAGCATGATGTTCATCAGCCCGATGGCAGCACCCAGCAGCGTGATTACCCCAATGACCATGGCTCCATATCTGATTTTTCCTGTCAGGCTGATCAGGATATTGGCAATATTATCGCTTTTGACAATAGAAAACGAATCGGGATCACCCGCACGGTCCTTCCTTATCTTCCGGAACAATCCGGTGGCCTCGCCAATGGCAGATTCCATCAATTTGGGATCGTTCACCATGATGCTGATGGTGTAGTTCATGTTGGGTCTCGAAAAATACTGCCGCACATTGACGACCGGAACCATACAAGACCTGTCGCCGGTAAATCCGATGCTGGATCCCCTTTCTTTGAGCACCCCGATCACCCTGTATTTTCCCGCGCCGATTGATATGACTTTGCCGACAGGGTCTTCATTTTTTTCAAAAAGAGTTTTGGTAATATCGCTGCCGATGATGGCCACATGTTTTCCATATTTCAACTCGTCAGGGGTAAAATTCCTGCCCCTTTCAATCTCAAGCCCCGCCGTCTCAAAATAGTTGTTATCGGAGCCGACAACCTGGACATTGGGATTTGTTTTTTCCGATTTGTATTTCAGCGTGGCCGTTCCCGTACCGATCGTATAAACGGAGCACAACGCCGGAAAATCAAACTCATCCTGAAATTCACGGGCCTCCCTGTAACTGATTTCCCTGAATACATCCACCTTGTTTCGCCTGCCACCGATATGAACCCTGATGCCCCTGTTCTGAATATTGAAAGTGTTGGATCCCATCATGGCAAAATCCTGTGTGAGTGAATTTTTGATGGCATCAATGGCTGTCAGGATGCCCACAAGCGCCATGATCCCGAAGGCAATGATCAATACGGTAAGTATCGAACGCAATAAATGACTCCTGACAGACTGCAACGCAATCCTAATGTTCTCGAATATCAGTTTTGTGTTTTTCATAACTCGTTTATTCCGTCCTGTAATGCCTCAATAAATACAACTACAAAGTTAAATGAAAATGAAGATTTATTTCTTTTTTAACAAGTCATACACAAAATGCACCTGCCTGGCCGGAAAACGAAGCTTGTTTATCCGTAAGCGGGGATAGTGTGTTTCTTTAGCGCCGAAACCTTTATAGAACCTTGCGAGGTCAGGGTTGTTGGAACCTTCGAAATCGAGCACAAGGCGACTGGGAGTAAATTCTTCGATCACACCGTCAATCAGATAGGTCATGGCGGCTACCTCCCGGCCTTTTTCACTGGTTCCGGAAAACAGGAAAATGAGACGGTTGTTGCTTTTTACAAAAAATGCTCCCGCACAAAGCTGATTCCGTTCATCATATACACCGTATATCACTCCCTTTCCTTTGTAAATGGACGAATACATCAATCTGCCGAGATGACGGTATTGTATTTCCCCCCATTTTTTCAGTGTTCTCCCGCGGTTTTCCCTGAATAACCTGATGAGTTCTTCCGGTTTTACCCCTTTCATCATCGAAAGACGATGGAGCCTGCTTTTTTTCAGGTTTCTTTTCGTATTTTTAGAATACGCTACCGAAATTTTTTCATAATCATGAATAAGGTCCAGCATGTAATTGCTGTTGTAAATGATCTCGTATTCTTCCCCTTCAATTTTATTGAAACTGTTCAGGTTGATGTCAACATACCGGTATTGCGGCGGGATGGCCCGAAGAAAGTTTTTTACTGTTTCCGGATTGAGTTTCTCGGTTGAGAACACGCCCAGTTGCTGGGCAAAATAGGGTTGGTATAAATACCATATTCCGTACTTCTTTTTTCCCGTCAGAGGCATCACCCGTTCGTAATCGCCTTCCACCAGGGCTTCCCATTCACCATGAATGATATCAAGATACCACGAAAGCGCATAAGGATTGCCATTAACCGATTTTTTGATACAGTTATCCCATTTCTTATTATCAATCCCGCTATTTTTTATATATCTGATCAAAACAATATGAATATGGAGCTAAAAATTTGTTTTTTACCGGTTACCATTTTTTTTTGATTCATTTCCCAAAACCCGCAACCTGTTTCACGCAGCGACGCAACGACGCAGCGTTTTGGTTTTCAAATTATTTGTGAATCTTCTGTGCTTTCTCTCTGCGCAACTTCTTTGAGACAACACTCTTCCAGTACATGCATACTCTGGAAGGTGTTTTCCACACCTCGCACCTCGCACCACGCAACCCGTCTCCCTCACTCCACCGCCTCCTTGAGCAATTCTTCATAAACTTTCCGCCAGCCGGACCATCTTTTCTGGTCGCTCAACGGTTCGTTGTGCCAAAGCGATATGAAGGTGCCGTTTACAGCTCTCACTTCCCTGATCAGTTGTCTGATCTTATCAATGGCTTCAACAGGCCCGTAATTCAAATAATCACGCAGCGTGCCGTCCATCACGGCAAACGGATGTATCCTCAGTTTGGTCTCTTCCTCCATATCAAGGTCATAAAAAGGATAAGCGCTGCAAATGCCCGCCCTGAAACCGGGTAAAGATGCGTAGCCCATTGTATAATCGTCCGTGATATCATTATCAATCAAATTACGGTAGGTGCCGGGCAGCATCAGGCGCAGGAAATGCTGGCGGCTGCTTGTTATTTCCTTATTCACTACTTTCGACAGGTTCTCAATTTCTTTGCGCATCATTTCCGCGTCCTGAACTGTATTGTATGACGGGTGTATCCCTATAGAAGCATAATCGCCGAGTGTTTTGACCAGTTGCCTGAAAGTTTTGTTTCTGATGTTCAGGTTTTTGTTGTAGCGGCCATACATACCGAATAAAATAAAATAGACCGGGTGCAGGTTGTATTTTTTCTGATAGCCGATTTGCAGATCATACGTATCGAAAGGATCTTTCTCCACTCCCAGCAAAACGCGTGTGCGCTGGGCAACATCATTCCATCTCATTTCTTTCAGGTCGATCAGATAGCCGCCGATTGTCCTGACCAGCCCTTTCTGGGCATAGGCAAACGCCGAATCAATATCGTAAGTGGGGACAAACCTGTATTTGGTTTCAGGGAATTTCAGCGAAGGATATTTGTCCTGAAGGATTTTTTTGATCTGCATTACCCAGATGTTGACAACCGGCTTTTCCAGTAAATACCATTGGCTGCTCCGGCTCAGACGTGCCGTAAACCTGCCGTGAATATCCCTGACAAAAGGCAGATATTCTTCATAACGCGATATGAAAAAGAAAATAGCTGAAAAAACATCAAACGGTATAGCCGAATCCTCATCGTAAACAGGAAACAACGCTTTCATCCCCTGATATTCTATTGTTTCCAGTTCAAGGCTTTCAACATTTCGCTTCCACAACAATCCTGTGGATTTAAAAAAGATATCATCGGAGAATGCTTTTTCCCCATAGGTGAATTTAGGCAGGTCGGACGATTGAAATTCATCCAGGTCAGTCGTGATCCGGTAATCCACTTTCAGAATTTCTTTAAAGACAACCCTGAAGGTATATTGCAACCGGTTTGCCTTTTTCTGTACGTATATCAGCAATGGATCCATGCGCCCAAAAGTAAGGAATTTTAAGGTTTAAAAAAATGACAAGCCGCGAATGCACGAATGGCCCGGAGATTTGGTTCCGGCCATGTCAGCCACGCAGGAGCCGTAGCACAAGACTGAACGATTTAGGGAAAAAATACAACAATTCGTAAACCCTGTACTTTTCATCTGCCGGAAAAGTTGTACTTTTGACTCCCTGTTTTTTACCCGAAGCACATGGAGAACTTTATCGTATCGGCACGCAAGTACAGGCCGGCCACTTTTAAACAGGTGGTAGGCCAGGATTCCATCACGTCCACTCTGCAGAATGCCATCCGCAACAATCAGGTGGCCCAG
>JAADID010000052.1 GCA_013151505.1 Chlorobiota bacterium
GTATGTACTGCCGTGGGGATCAGCCTGAGCAGGATCACGTTTTTGGGAACCACAGGATAAACCACAAGGGAACAGAAGATGTTGTAGTTTTCTCTTAAATCATAGGTTATCTGCGTGGCCTCTCCGGGAGAACCGCTCAGAATAACAGGGGTAACCGGCGTTTCGGTCCGGCCCAGATTCAGTCCTTTTTCTTTCAGTCCTTTTTGCAGTGCATTGACGATTGTCCAGAGTTTTTCACGGTGTTCCGGTTCGTTTTTAAGCATTTCGAGCCTTTTGATGGCGCCGATGACCATGGGCATGGGCAATGATTTGGCAAAAACCTGCGAACGCATATTGTATTGCAGATATTTTACAACCTTTTTGTTGCTGGCGATAAAACCGCCGATCCCGGCCATGGATTTTGCAAAGGTCCCGAAATACAGATCCACTTCGTCCTGAACCCCAAAATGCTCATCGCTTCCGGCGCCGGTTGGCCCCATGGTTCCAAAGCCATGAGCGTCGTCAACAAGTATCCTGAATTTAAATTTCTTTTTAAATTCCACGATCTTATCCAGCTTGGCCAAATCGCCCGACATCCCGTAAACACCTTCGGTGATGAGCAGGATACCGCCACCGGTTTTTTGTACCCATCTCGTTGCCCTTTCAAGCTCCTTTTCCAGGTTTTCCATGTCGTTGTGAGGGTAAACAAAACGTTTCCCGAAATGCAGGCGCATACCGTCAATGATGCAGGCATGGGCCTCCGAATCGTAAACGATCACATCTTTGCGGTCAACCATTGCATTGATAATGGAAACCATTCCCTGGTAACCGTAATTCAGCAGATAAGATGCTTCACGATTGACGAAATCTGCCAGTTTGCGTTCCAGTTCCTCATGATATTTTGTGTGTCCCGACATCATCCGGGCCCCCATGGGATAAGCCAGCCCCCATTCGGCTGCCGCTTCCGCATCGGCTTTCCGCACGTCGGGATGGTTAGCCAGTCCCAGATAATTATTCAGGCTCCACACGAGCCGTTCTTTTCCCTGAAAGATCATTTTGTTCGAGATTGGGCCTTCCAGTTTCGGAAACATATAATAACCTTCTCCCTGATGGGCATATTGGCCGAGCGGCCCCATGTTGACTTCACACTTTTGAAAAACGTCCATTGGTAATTGTTTTAAATTATGGCTGCAAAAGTAGATAATTTCGCGGATTTAACAAGGTTTCTTTTCGCCCGGATAAAAGAAATAACTAACAATTTGATTATGATTATAAATATGAGGTTCAGGCATTTAAAAAATTAAAATGTAATTTTGAGAAAAAAATATCATTTGGCGATCCCTGTTTTTTGCGAAAGGTTAAAACGATTAAAATAAACACGGAATAATTTCGTTTTGTACTTCAACAATTTGTTTTACTTTTGCCGCATGTTTAGAAGGCTGAAATTTATTTCCGGTGTTAGTTATTGGTTTATTGATTGTTAGCTTTAGCTGTCAGAATTATCAGAAAGTATTGAAGAGCGCTGACAACGACACCAAGTTCGAAACCGGCATGGATTTGTATGAAAAAGGTGATTTCAACAAAGCCCTGCAGTTTTTTGACCTGCTGAGGGCAATTTATCGTGGAACGGAACGGGGGGCGAAATTGACCTATTATACCGCTAATTGTTATTTTCAAACGAAAAACTATACAGTGGCAGGCTATTATTACAAACAGTACACACAGATGTACCCCCGCAGTGAGCATGCCCAGCAATGTTTGTTTTTGTCTGCTTATTGCAGTTTTCTGAATTCACCGCGCCCGGAACTTGATCAGAGCAGCACTTATCAGGCGTTGAGCGAGTTGCAACAGTTTATTGACACTTACCCCAGAAGTAAACAGGTGAAGTACGCCAACGAACTGATGGATAAATTACGGGATAAACTGGAAACAAAAGCTTACAAAATTGGCAAACTCTATTACAGGATGGGTGATTACCAGGCGGCCATAACTTCGTTTGAAAACCTGATGGATAATTACCCTGATTCGGATTACAAGGAAGAAGTGCTTTACTACATTACGGTTGCTTATTATCTTTATGCCCAGAAAAGCGTTTTTAAGAAGAAAAGCGAACGCTATGAAAAAACCGTTGAAGCCTATAACAACCTTGTTTATTTTTATCCTGAAAGTAAATTCATCAAAGAGGTTAAAAACATTAACGAAGAAGCAAGAAAACATTTGAAAAAATAATAAAAACGAAAAATGGATTACAAAAAAGTTAAAGCTGAAACGACAGCCATCACGAGGCGAATCTCGGATTTTTACGAGCAAACGGGAAACATTTACGAAACAGTGGTTGTGTTGTCAAAACGTTCCAATCAGATTGGCCTTGAGCTGAAAGAAGAACTGAACCAAAAGATCGAGGAGTTTACGCCCGCAACCGACAACCTGGAAGAGATCTTCGAGAACAGGGAACAAATTGAGATTGCAAAATTTTACGAACGGTTGCCCAAGCCCACCCTCATTGCGATTGAGGAGTTCCTGAATCACAAAATTTATATGAGAAACCCGCATAAAGTAGCCGGCGCAAGGTTCTAATCCCTCATGTTGAATGGGAAAAAAATACTCATTGGGATCACCGGCAGCATCGCTGCTTACAAAATTCCTTTTCTGGTCCGTTTGCTGAAAAAAGCCGGAGCGGAGGTTCAGGTCATTCTGACACCGGCAGCCCGTGATTTTGTTACGCCCCTGACGCTCTCAACGCTTTCGGAACGGCCCGTCCTGACTGATTTTTTCAATAAACAGGACGGAAGCTGGCACAGCCATGTGGATCTCGGCCTGTGGGCCGACCTGTTTCTGGTCGCACCGCTTTCGGCCAATACCCTGGCCAAGATGGCCACGGGAATCGCCGATAATTTGTTATTGACAACTGTTTTGTCTGCCCGTTGTCCTGTGTTGTTTGCCCCGGCCATGGACCTCGATATGTACAGGCATCCGGCTACTACCGCGAATATCAGTAAATTAAAGTCATTCGGTTACAAACTTATAGAACCTGCTGAAGGAGAATTGGCAAGCGGACTAAAAGGGATGGGACGCCTGGAAGAACCTGAAAGGATTTTTGAGATCATTCGCGAAGAACTGACATCCGGGAGTGTTTTCAGAGATAAAAAAGTGCTGGTTACCGCCGGGCCTACTTACGAGCCGGTTGACCCGGTGCGTTTTATAGGTAATTTTAGCTCCGGCAGGATGGGGGTGGAGATTGCACGCGCTTTTGCAGCATCGGGAGCGGAAGTTAACCTCGTACTGGGCCCTTCGGAAATCGCCGTTGACGACCCGGCCATTCATGTCAGCAGGGTGACGACTGCAGAAGAAATGTATAACCGATGTATGGAGCTCTTTCCCGGAAGCGAGATCATTGTGATGGCGGCAGCAGTGGCTGATTATACGCCTGTAGAAACCGCTGCCCAAAAGATAAAAAAATCAAAGGGGAAAAAACAAATTGACCTGAAACCCACCAAAGATATCCTTGCCGGGATGGGTTCAAAAAAAACGCCGGATCAGATACTGGTGGGGTTTGCCCTTGAGACGGAAAACGAAAAAAACAATGCGCTTAAAAAACTGAAAAATAAAAACCTCGATCTCATCGTTCTTAATTCCATGAAAGATGAGGGAGCCGGCTTCGGACATGCAACCAATAAAGTGACCCTTATTTCGGCCAAAGGAACGGAAAAGGAATTTCCGCTTAAATCGAAGCGGGAAGTGGCCCGGGATATTCTGGCGGAAATCGAATCCCTCTTGTAATGACAGATACACAATGAAAAAATTAGTTTTTATTTTTCTTACCCTTTGTTTGTTCAAATTCTTACCCGCCCAGGAACTGCTCGTTGATGTTCAGATACAACACCCGAAGATTCAGGGGATTGATCCCACCGTATTTGAAGAAATGAAAAAGTCCATCACCGATTTTATGATCAACAGGCGGTGGACGGACATTAATTTTAAGATCGAAGAGCGGATTCATGCCACGTTCGTGTTTACTTTCAACAGCGCCCAGCAGGGCGGGGATAAATTTTCGGGACAACTCAATGTCGTCCTTCAGCGGCCGGTGTACGGAACCGATTACAATTCCGTTTTGCTTAACCTGGTGGATAAGGACATCGAGATCATTTATACGCCGTTTCAGCCCATGAATTTTACCGACAACACCTTTTCGGATAACCTGACGTCTATCCTGGCATATTATGCTTATCTGATGATCGGCGTCGAAATGGACACCTATTCGTTATATGGCGGGACACCTTACTACGAGAAAGCATTGGCGGTGACTCAGACCGCACAAAACACAACCTATCAGTACAGGGGATGGCAGGCCATGGAAGGGACAAAGAACCGCTATCACCTGGTTGAAAACCTGTTGAATTCATCTTATCAGGCATTGAGGGACTTTCTTTATACCTACCACCGGCTGGGGCTGGATGTGATGGCGGAAAATGTGGATAAGGGGCGGCAGGCCATCACCAAATCGCTGGAAGATTTCAAAACGGTTTTCGATAAACGGCCTAACCTTTACCTGCTGCAGGTTTTTCTTGAGACCAAAAGGCAGGAGATCATCAACATCTACAAAGAAGCCACACCCGCCGAGAAAGTGGCCATGCTGAACATCATGAAAGAAGTGGACCCGCCTTACGGTTCGCGCTATGAGCAGGTGATGAAGTGATGGGTTTAGCCATTCATTTTACACCGTGCTTTAGCGCGGTGAAATAGAAAAAAACAAAAAAACGGCTTCAGCCGTTAACCCGTAAAAAATGGATTTTTACCGCAAACATTATTTTTTTCATCATTAACTACACGGTTTGGTTTTATGATCGTTTTATTTACCTCCTGTTCCTGATGTTCAAAACATAGTCTTTAATGTCTGAAATTACGTTTTCCGGTAATTGAAATGCAACAAACGGATGCTGAGGTAACAGAAGTTCATACAAAATGTATTCCTGCAGATATTTGTTTTCGGTTGCCTTTTTCAAGATATATAATTGACGGTCCTTTTTGAGTTTTACTTTTGCATTCTCCAGACCTACAAGTAACGAGACCAGGCACTCCCTGTCTTCGAGCGTAGAATATTCTCCCCTGGCCACCCCCATCGATTCGCTGTATCCCGGTTCATAAGTCCATAAGGCTTTTGCCAGGGCATATCCCATCCATTTCTCATCTGTCGCGATGACAACGCTGCCATCAGGTTTTTGGGATAATTTAACCTGGGGATTGAAACACCAGTCGGTTGTATCCCGTTTGGCTTTCTTAAAAATGTTCTTCATTGATTGTTTGATCCGGGGATTGTTCCGGTTTAATATCCGGGCAATTACAATTTCGTCCACGGCGCCTTTTATATTGTTTGTAACCAAATAATTATCAGCCAGAAACCAATGAGCCATGTAATCAATGTAGTTTTTATCAATGGCCAGTTCATACCATTTAATCGCCTCATCGTAATTCCTCCTTTTTTCATAAAGCTGACCGATGTATGTCATTACATCATAAAGCGTGGAATCGGCCTCCAGCGCAAGTTTGTAATAAACCAGGGCACTGTCAAAATTATCCGACCCGAAGAAAGCCTCGGCCTTTATGAACAGAGGTTCCGCTGTTTCATTGGGTACGATATCCAGCGTATAAAGTCCTGAATCGGTAACAACCCTGTAAAGACCATGCTGATTTAACTTTTCAGAGAAGTCTTTGCATTCAATCTTTTTATCGAGCAGACCAATTTCATAAGTGACTTTCGAGTTGTTTAAAATCTTCAGTATCTCTGCCGGAGAATGGATTTCCTGGGAAAAGCCAACGGTGATGAATGACAGGGAAATAAAAAACGAAATGAGCTTTTTCATGTGTGGGAAAATGATATTTTTCTTTTTACAAACATATTGAATTTCACTTTCACAATATCATTGTATTATGCTTATTTTACTTTTGTCACCAAATCCCTGATCAATGCTTCAAGGTCGCCATGACAGGAATGTTAATCGATATTCCGGATTTTGGGTTGTGGTTATTTTTGGACGGATTGAGATGTTGTCATTATGAGGTTAGTACAGATGCAAATACACAATTATTGATTATACACAAATATGCAAACATCTCATAATCTATTTATTATCAACGTTTAAATCGTCGGAAATTCGTTCAAAAGTACTCCTGATATTTGCAGACTTCCATTAGGCTTGGAACAAATGTACCAAATCATATCCACAACACATAGATGTCTTTAAAAATAGGTGCCGTTTTTTTCAACTTTTATCTGTTGAAAA
>JAADID010000065.1 GCA_013151505.1 Chlorobiota bacterium
TACTTCTGTTTTTTTGGAAAAGAAAGCGGAAGATAATGCTGTTCCGGCCAATAATCCGCCACCTCCTACCGGGCAAAGCAACAGGTCAGGGGCACCGGCATCTTCAATGAATTCCATAGCACAGCTTGCCTGGCCTTCGATGATGCGGTAATTATCGTAAGGGTGGATTTCAACGGCGCCGGTTTCCCCGATCACCCGCTGCAATGTTTCTTCTCTCGCTTGCAGAGTGGGTTCACAAAAGGTAATGTTCCCCCCATAGTGTCGAACAGCTTCTGTTTTTACCTGCGGGGCATTCCGGGGCATTACAATAAAAGCCGGAATATTCCGTAAAGCGGCAGCCCGGGCCAGCGCCTGGGCATGGTTGCCCGACGAATGGGTAGCCACTCCGTTTGAAACGGTTTTTTCATCCAGAGAGAAAACCGCATTGACGGCTCCCCGGGATTTGAAAGCGCCGACTTTCTGGAAGTTTTCACATTTAAAAAACAGGGAAGCGTTAAACATCCGGTTGAATGTCCCGCAGGTTAAAACCGGTGTTCTGTGAATATAAGATTGAATACGGTTGGCGGCAGAGATAATATTTTCTGCTGAAGGAATTTGCTCCAAAACTTTTTCCTGTTAAGCGTTTTTAACCATTTCGACTATTTTATCAGTGGCTTTGTCAAGCATCTCATAAACATCATCAAAATCCGTTTTGCCGTCACTGAACGGGTTCGGCACGATCATGTTCCTGCCGGGATGAACCACATTCATCAGATAATCTACTTTTTTAAGGTCGGCTATATCGCGGGCAAGGTCTTTCACGTCCCGGTAATTGTGCGTATCCATCACATATATTTTGTCATACTCATCAAAATCGCTTACAACAAACATTCTGGCTTTACTTTCACTTAAATCGAGCTCATGCTTTGCGCCCATCTCCTGTACACAATCACCCACAGGTTCATTGATCATATAAGATTCAAATCCCGCCGATGAAACTTTGCCTTCAATATTATTCTCTTTAAACTTCTTTTTTAGTAAAGCTTCGGCAACAGGCGACCGGCATACATTTTCGAGGCATATAAAAAGAATGTTCATTGTATTTTGTTTAAAATGATTTGAATTAATGTGCTTATAAAAATACAAAAAATACTTTATAAAAAGACCAAAAGAAGTATTTAAAAAAGATAAAAAAAGAAAGTTTAAAATACGCTTTAATTCATTGACAGGCAATCCCGCGTCCGGCTAAATAAGCAAACAGAACGTGCTTACAGTTTTAGCTTCTTGTCAATTTCTTCAACATAAACTCTGAACCTCTTATCGGTTTCAAGCAGGTTATTCACGGTACGGCAGGCATGCAGCACGGTAGCATGATCCTTATTGCCACAATGAAGCCCGATGGTCGCCAGGGAGCTTTTGGTGTGTTTCTTTGAAAAGTACATGGCCAGTTGCCGTGCCTGTACAATTTCACGTTTGCGTGTTTTCGAGTTAATTGACTCAAGGGGAAGGCCGAAATAATCACAAACGACTTTCTGTATAAAGTCAATGGATATTTCGCGGGTTGTGTTTTTTACAAATTTGTCAATCATCTGCTTGGCCAGATCGAGCGTAATGGCTTTTTTGTTCAGCGTTGATTGTGCCAGGATCGAGATCAGCGCCCCCTCCATTTCACGAATATTTGTCGTGATACTGTAAGCAAGATACTCGATCACGTTATAGGGCATTTCGATACCATCGCTGTAAAGTTTCTTTTGCAGAATGGCAATGCGTGTTTCCAAATCCGGAACCTGTAAATCGGCTGCCAGCCCCCACTTAAATCTTGAAAGCAATCTGGGCTCCATCCCTTTTAGTTCCACAGGTGGTTTATCGGAGGTGAGGATGATTTGTTTATTGTTCTGGTGAAGGTGATTGAAAATATGAAAGAAAACGTCTTGTGTCTTTTCTTTGTTGGCTACAAACTGAATATCGTCAATAATCAGTACATCAATCATCTGGTAAAAGTGGATGAAATCATTTTGATTATTATTTCTCACCGAATCAATGTACTGATTAACAAATTCATTTGTTTTGACGTACAGGACGATCTTGTTGGGATATTTGTTTTTCACCTGCAGGCCGATGGCATGGGCGAGGTGTGTTTTACCGAGGCCTACGCTGCTGTATATCAACAGAGGGTTGAAAGCTGTTTTGCCCGGGTTTTCGGCAATGGCCCATCCGGCAGAACGCGCCAGCCTGTTGCAGTCGCCTTCCACGAAATTATCAAAAGAATAAGACTCAACCAGGTTTGATTCGACTTTGATCTTTTTAAGCCCCGGGATAATAAAAGGGTTCGGAATGTATCCGGGATCTTTGTCTCCCAGAGTAAGTGGCATGGAAACCGGTTTGTTTTTTGTAGCTTTTTTCTCTGTCGTCGGATAATTGACCGAAAAAGGTTTCTGGTCCATGTAAGCGCTGTCCACAATCACACTGTATTCCAATCTGCCGGCCGGCCCTAATTCTTTCTTAATGGTTTTCTTCAGCAAATTGATATAATGCTCCTCAATCCATTCATAAAAAAACTGACTGGGAACCTGTATGGTTAAAATATTTTCTTCCAGCTTAAGCGGAACTATCGGCTCGAACCAGGTTTTAAAGCTTTGATAAGGTATATTATCCCTTATCACTTTAAGACACCGTTCCCATACTTCAACATGCTTTTTGGTCATTCTTTGGTAAAAATTTCAAAAATTATTGGTTAATAGTTATCCGTAAATTTTAAAAGTGTGTAAACCAGACGTATCTGTAAATATCAGGAGCCGCAAGAATCAGAGCAAATATCGTATAAAAAAAGTGTAAAAAAAAATTATTTTTTAATTGACATTTATCTTTTTTTGTCGTATATAGGGGAGGCGAATTTAACGATTATTTAATTGTTTTTCAGCAATTTTAGTTGTACCCCCCGTAATTTTTCAAAGCGTAAAGCAACACGATCCATTAAATTTTTTTTAACTGTTAACTTTATAACATAATTTTTATCATAAAATTGGCCGTTCACTTTCAGGTTTTCGTCTTTGATAATTCGCATTACGGGATTCATCAGCGCGTAGTCAAAATGCAGTTCGATTTCTTCTGTCGGGTGCTTGATTATTATATCGGCATTGGAAATCGCCTCCCGTGCAGACGTTTTATAAGCATTGATCAATCCGCTTACACCCAGCTTCGTTCCGCCAAAATAACGGATGACCACAATCAGAATATTGAACAGTTCAGAAGAGTATATTTGATTGAGAATGGGTTTACCCGCCGTTCCCGACGGTTCCCCGTCATCGTTGCTTCTCACCTGCTCCTCTGCGGGGTCAATCCGGTATGCATAACAATGGTGACGGGCATTGTAGTGTTCCTTTTTCAGTTCACTGAGTATCTCTTTGCATTGCTCAACAGACTCAACAGGATAAGCCCTGGCAATAAACCTGCTCCCCTTTTCCTTATATAAACCTCCCGCCGGAGCCTTGATTGTTCGGTAGCTGTATTGATCCATCAGAAAAATTAAAATATAACCGCTCTGCCTTTTTACTTTTTGCAAAAAACTTACAGAAGAAATGAACAGGGCAACGGTGGATAAATATAAGACAAAAATATAAAACTACCCCTTCAGAAGCGGGTTTATATTCATACTTTTGCATCTCATTAACAAACCATCACAGTTTAACATATATTGCTATGAAATACAGCGTTTTATTTTTATCCCTGTTGCTCATCACTCCTTTACTGACCTTCTCACAAAAAAGTCAGAAGGAGAAAGCTTACTGCCGCTTTGAAGGGAACATCGGATCAAATATTAACATTACGGCCAACCTTGTCAGACTTTTTGAGAAATTATCGGGCAATTACCAGTATCGTTTTCTGGATGAAGATGCTGAAATGTATTACGGCAAAACCATTGAGATCGAGGGGGAGATCACCGGCAATGACAGCGCACGTTTACGTGAGTTCGGGCAAAAAGAGTACACATTTAAAGGTGTGATGGAAAATGCTGTATATAAAGGCACATGGTATGGTCCGGCAGGAAAAACCCTGCCGTTCGAAATGAAAGAATACTATCCCAACGGAAGTGTTCAGTTTGATGTTTACTACCTCAACTCGGAAGAAGAGCTCGTAAAGAGCGATCCCAAATCACCTACAGCCAATATTGAACTGACTTTGCTTTACCCGAATGAAACCTATTTTAAACCTTTTGTTGCCGACTCGGTAAAAAACATCATTGTTAAAAGTTTTTTCGGTTCGGGTATTCAGCCCGATGATCCCGATACCCTGATGGTTCATTTTGAAAAAGAATATTTTGATAATTACACCAGCCAGAACAAAGACTGGTACGGAAAGGGCGCTTCTTTCGACTGGGAAAAGATAAAAACTATGTCGGTGGTTTATAATTCGGGATATATGCTTTGCCTCGAGTTTCTCACTTACGCCTATACGGGCGGGGCTCACGGGATGACAAATATTTCCTATAACATCATCAACCTCGATGACGGACAGTTGCTGACCTATGCCAATGTTTTTAAAGAAGAAGCCACGGACTCGTTGTCGGCTTTGCTTACCCGGCAGTTAAGAAAGAATTACAGAATTCCGGATGATGTTTCACTGAAAGATGCCGGATTTTTCGTGGAAAAAGTCAAACCGAATCACAATATTTATATTGACGGTAACGGGATCGGTTTTTTATACAATCGTTATGAAATAGCTCCTTATTCACAGGGCGCTACCCACATCGTGCTCGACTGGCCGCAGATCAGGGGGCTTTTAAAGAATGACACGCCGGTTTATAAGCTGGGGTTGAGGTAAAGCGGGGTGTGGCGCGAAACACTTGTTAGGTCTCTGCAGGCACGTGCGTTGGCGTCCTGACAGGTTTTACAGGAGGTGAAGGAATGATTAGTAAAAAGTGATTGATGAAGTTGCAACCTCAAACATCCCCCATTTCCATCGCCCGGTTAAGGAAATCATTCATCGGTTTCATTTTCCTGAAGATTTCCAATATTTTTATGCCAAAACCCGGAACAATGATTTGCTTTTCCGTTAATGGTGCGTACATAATATAATCTTTAAACTTCAGCCATTCGATTCCCACAAAATCTTTTGGAAATCCTAAAGGTGGCCTTTTCAGCCTTTCGCCCTGCAACTCTCCGAAAGTTTTTTTGAAATCTTTATTCTCAATAATTTCAAGAAATTCACCCAGGTTATAATATATCTCCGACCTGATCATTTTCAAATGCGCACTTTGAGGCCGGTAAGCGCCACCGGCGGCGAAACACTCATCGGGATCAATTTGAAGGTAATACCCTGCTTTCTCCGATTTCCTCCCTCCAGGGGCGATGTAAGCGCCAAACCAGGTTTTATAGGGTGTTTTATCCTTTGAGAACCGGATATCCCTGTATATCCGGAACATGGTTTGCTTTGCCGTTAAGCTTCCCAGGGAGGGCTCGAAACCCCGGATGTCTGCAATAAGCCCGTCAACAAACTGCTCCATCTCGCTGCGGGCTGCTTCATATTCCTTTTTGTGGGCATTAAACCAGTCACGATTGTTGTTTTCTTTCAGTGCGTGAAGAAAATCCAGTATAATTCTATCCATGTTTTTTTGTTTTCAAATTTTTTCTAAATTTATGGAGCCGAAAGATAAGCAGAATATTCTTTAAATAACGACCAAAAATTGCCTGTCCATGCTTAACTATCTGCCAAAGAAGTCTGTGTTGTTACTGGCTTGTATTATCATTCTGGTAAATCAATCCCGGGCAGGTGGTGAAGTTTATCCTACGGGATCAAGGCAGGCGGGCATGGGACGTACATCGGTCGCTATGACCGATTTCTGGAGCATCCGGAACAACCAGGCGGGTATCGCTTTGCTCGACAAGATCGGTGCAGGTATTTATTACGAAAGCCGCTTTTTGATCAACCGGTTAAGCACAAAAGACATTGCCGTCGTGGTTCCCACAAAGATCGGCGTCCTCGGGGCTTCCTTCAACTATTTCGGGTACGAATTGTACAACGAAATGAAGATCGGGCTGGCCTACGCCCGATCTTTCAGCCCCTATTTCAGGATCGGGCTTCAATTGGATTACCTGATCACCTCATTTGGTGACAATTACGGAAGCACGGGCAACGTGACTTTCGAGCTGGGCATCCAGTCGGATGTGGCCAAAAACCTGACCATTGGAGCCTGGGTGTACAACCCGGTGATGGTCAAACTGGCGGATTACAATAATGAGAAAATTCCGGCGATCTTCCGGCTGGGATTGTCGTGGCATATACTCAAAAATTTCATAGCCAATTTAGAGGTAGAGAAAAATACGAACATCAACCCCGTCCTTGTCCGGGGAGGCTTTGAATATGGTTTCAACGACAAGTTTTTTCTGCGGGCCGGATTCTCCACGCAACAGGAAATCTTTTCGATGGGTTTTGGGCTGAAGATCAAATTCCTGGTTTTTGACATCTCGGCTGTCTGTTATGAACCAGACACTCGGCATCTCGCCACAGGCGTCACTGGTATTTAGGTTTTAGAGAATGAAAAATGGGAAATGGAAAATGGGAATTGGATAATGTGTTTCTGTAATGGTATAAGGGAATAAAGGTATAGGGTGCAGTGGGTGCCACGCCAGAGCGTGGTTGCAAAGGGTGAATCGGAAAAATGGAGAATAGCAAAGGATAATGGAAATGGAAGATGGACAAAAAAACATAAGATGTAATTATTTTATCCTGATCGGTGCCGGTATGGTATTGTTGCTTGTTTTGTGTCCGTTTTTTTCATTAGCGCAGAAAAATGACACTGTGAAT
>JAADID010000217.1 GCA_013151505.1 Chlorobiota bacterium
CTCCCCTGCAATACCGTGTAAAGATACCTCTACTTTTTACGCACAAAACTGCCGAGCAGACCGGCAAGGGTGTTGATGGCGTTGACAACGGTTTCTTCACTCTGAACAGGAATCTTTATCGAGGTCTGTCCGGTTTTTTCGTCTTTTTCAATGAAATCATTTACACTGATCTCACCGGTTTGCATTTTGCCGAAAGTATTTCCCAATTGGTTCAAAAAATTGGCCCCGGCAGTGAACAATTCGGCAATCTCGGGTTTCATCTGCGGAGCGCCGGGAGGTGGCTCAACTTTTTCTTCCTCCTTTTGCGGGACGGGTTCTTTGGCTTTTTCCCCTCTATCTGCAGCTTCTTTTTTTGGCTTGCCGTTACCCGAACCGGGGATGTCTGCGGTGGTCAGTTCTTTTTCTTCTTTGTCTTCTTTTTTATCTTCGGCAAGATGTTCTGCAATTTCAAATTCGTCAAGTTGTTCAACGGTTTTCATCAGTTTCGAGAATCTGCTTTCATCCATCACCACCTGGTCTTCACCCCCGTCGAGCACGCCTTCGAAAATGGATTTTTTAAAACCAATGACGCCGAGTATCCGGTGTTCAATTGTACTTTTCGAGATCAGATTAATAACCCTTACGGGTTTGGTTTGTCCCAAACGGTGAACCCGTCCGATGCGCTGTTCAAGTACCGCAGGATTCCACGGGAGGTCAAGATTAATAACGACATTGGCTGCCTGGAGGTTCAACCCAACCCCGCCTGCATCGGTTGAAAGGAAAACCCTTTTTTCGGGATCGTTGCTAAAATTATCAATCAGGTCTTTTCGCTTCGCGGAGGGCACACCGCCGTGCAGGTATTCATACGCAATACCCATCTCCCTTAATTCACGACCTACCAGCCGGGTCATCCGTTCCCACTGGCTGAAGATGACTACCTTATCGTTTCCACTTTCAAATATTTCCTTCAGGATAGTTACCAACTCATTAATTTTTTTGTCATGTCTGCTTTCCTGGTCAAGAATATAGGTGCTGTCGCTCACCATGCGCATGCATGACAAGGAAATCAACAGCCGCTGACGGTCTTTTTCGGGTAAAAACCCCAGCCGTCTCCATTTGGCCACTAGCCGGGCTACAATATAATCGTAATCCTGATGAATATCCCACTGTTCATCCGTTACGCCTACGAAATAGTTTTTGTCAATACGTTCAGGCAGTTGTGACAGTATTTCCTGTTTGGTTCTGCGTATCAGGATGTCTTTTAGCACCTTGCTGATGTCGTTCAGATTTTGATATCCGATCACCTTTCCGGTTTCCGCTTCTTTTATCTGATGCTTATCAAGAAACCTGAAAAGCGCCCCCAATTTGAAGGGATCAATAAATTCTACGATGGAGTGCAGTTCGTCCAGTTTGTTTTCCAGCGGCGTTCCTGTAAGCACAATGGCATATTGCGATTTAAGCTGTTTCAGTCCTTTGGCTGTTTTCGTTTTCCAGTTCTTAATTCGCTGGGCTTCATCAAGGATGATCAGATCGAAACCTGCCTCGTTTAGATAAACCATATCGTTCAACCCTACACCGTAGCTGGCGATTTTGAAAAACTCATCCGCTTTGTATTGCGGTTTTCGTTTGTCTAACGGCCCCTCAATCACACGTGCGCTTCTGTCCGTGAATTTGGCAATTTCATTTTTCCACTGGTATTTCAGGGAAGTGGGGCATATAATCAGGACACTTTCAATATTCAACTCTCTTGCAAAAAATTCAGCGGCAGCAATGGCCTGAATGGTTTTGCCCAGGCCCATATCGTCGGCAATGATTACCCGTCCGGCTTTGACGGTTTTTATGATACCTTCTTTCTGATAGGGATAAAGCTTTGTTTTGATCAGGTTGTCAAAGTATTTGCTGTCAACTCCTTTATCAAATATTTTATCTGCAATTTCTTCCCTGTTTTTTTTGCTCCGTTCATCAATGATGAATTCCAGGGCATCATTATACATTTTGAAATCCGGGTCGAGATTTCTTATTTTTGTTATGAAAATGATGATGTCGAAAAATTTATCCGGCAATAAAAAATTGTTTTCATCAAAATACTCTCCGGCGAGGTGATTGATCTTTTCGGAATTAGTAGTCCCCACCCTTAAACGGACTTTTCGTTCACTTCCGTATCTTAAGCTGATGGAGGAATAAGGACGCTGGTAACCTTTTTCCCAGTATTTTTTGTTATCCGGATTTTCTTTTAACTGTTTCAGCACATATTCGATGTGCTTGCAAGTTCCCAACTCCGTTACTTTGAAGTCGGGACAGGAACAGAAGTTGTCACCGAATTCATAGCTTCTGATGGCTACCTTGTATTCTTTTGACGTTTCCGGATTGTAAACCCTGAAATCCGAAAATACCGGATGATCGCCAGTATTTTTAACTGTAAAATTTTGTTTTTCGGCGAACTGTTTCCGCAAGGCAATCTGCCACTCCTCGACGGTCATGTCATCCGGTTTGCGGTAATAGGAGACCTTTTTCTTTTGTGGTTTTTGCGCTGTGGTTTTCATGAGAGAATTTATGATTGTTTTAAATTAAAATGTACTTCATTGTCATCCTTGAAATGAATCAGTAACAATTACACTTTAACGATTTTGATTCCGTCTTTTATGCTTCCTTCAAATAGATATTTTGTTATTTCTTGAATATTTTTTACTAGAATTGCTAACCATAGGGAAGGTGAGGGTGGTATTTTTTGGAATAATGAAGAATGCAGGTGACGGAAGAAAAGAGAGCATTTTATATTTTGATAGTTTATTTTACATCCAATAATAATATCACTTCATTTTTAAGCGGTTGCAAATGCCTTTTCACAATTGCCCAAACAATGGTATTGTCAATGCTGTCATAAGTATGAATAAGACGGTTTCGAAAAGCAATAATTTTACCTGTATTTCGGATTGGTTCATCCGGCGAAATCTTAACATATTTATTTACCGCTTCGCCAATAATTCCCAATTGCCTTTCAACAGCACTTTGAGTTTTGAAATCCTGTATATATTCACTAAATGAGTTTATTCCAACCATAAAACCTTCTATCAATTCAATGGCTGAAAGAATGTCAGACAAGTATTTTTTTCTTTCGTCTGTCATAAATTTTTATTTTGGTAGCTTCTATACTTTTGCGCAGATATGGGTTTTTAATTGAAGATTGAGTTAACAAGTCAACTTTCCGGTTAAAAAACTTTTCAAGCTCATCCCACAATGATAATAAATGCTCACCTTTTTCAACAGGATCATCTTCTTCTATTTCAACTATCAGGTCAATATCGCTTCTTTCAGGATCAAATTTTTCGGTAACCACTGAGCCAAAGGCATACATCGAATCAACATGATGTTTGTATAATAAAGCCATCAAATCATCTTTCTTTTTCGATATTAGTTCGTCAAATAACATAGACCAAAGTTACGAATTATTGTAATAAATGTTTATGGGTGAAGATGTGATTATGGCTTCCATTTGTCCGGTTGATTAATCATATTAACAATTTTCCCAAGTATCCAGTCATATTTTTCGTATAATTTTTGATGAGTTTCATTTGTAATATATTTACATGCTAAAGCAAAATCAAGCCAAACCTGGGTTTCCGCGGCTTCGCCTTCTGCATCTGACAACTTGGAAACGAATGCCTTTGGATATCTGCGTTTCCTGAATCCTTCTGCAATATTAGTAGAAACAGAGCGTGATGATCTTCTGACCTGATCTGTTAAGGAGTATATTTCTTCTTTTGGAAAAGATTTAGATACCATGAATATTTCCATTGCTGATTCAAATGAAAGATTATAAACTTCAAGATCTTTGTGTGTTTTAATAATTTTCATTTTACTAAGTTTTTCGTTAAATTTTTTCACCCCTCACCACTTCTCATTTTCACCCCTTCATACTTCACAATTGCTTCCACACAACGCATGGCTGTCTTCCCATCCCACAATTCGGGTCGTTGAGGTTTGCGGGTGAGTTTGAGTGTGTCGTGATATTCTTTCCGGATGCGTTCCACATTGTTCCCGACAAGGACAGAAGCGCCACCATGTTCACGCAAAGTGATAGGGCGTTCAGTATTCCATCTGAGCGTAAGGCAAGGGGTTCCGAGAACGGTGCTTTCTTCCTGTAACCCACCACTGTCGGTAAGGATGATGCGGGCTTCCATGTTTAGTTTCAGCATCTCGTGATAACCGACAGGATGCAGTAAAATGACTTTCTCATTTTTCAGCAGGTCATCCCACAGGCCGAATTCTTTCAGACGATTTGCCGTTCGGGGATGGATAGGCCAGATGAGGTACATATCCTGCGTGACCTCGTTGGACAGAAATTCGACGAGGGGTTGCAGGATTTCTTTTTTGTCCACGTTGGATGGGCGGTGGAGGGTGAGGAGGGCGTGGCCCCCTCTAACTCCCCCCAGGGGGGAGGAAACCTCCTCTGTTCTTCGGACATCTCTCCCGAGGGGGGGGGGATTTCCTTCTTTTTTTAATTGCGGGGATAATGCATTCTCTTTAATGATTTCTCGGATGCTTAATTTTTCAGCTTTTTTACGGTTGGCTTCCAGGGTGTCTATCATGATGTTGCCGACGAAGACGATGTTTTTTTCCGGGGTTCCTTCATTGAGGAGGTTTTCTCCGGAAAGGCGGTCGGGGGTAAGCAGCAGGTCGGACAAACGGTCGGTGACAAGGCGGTTGATTTCTTCAGGCATCTTCATGTCGCGACTGCGCAAACCGGCTTCAATATGACAAACTTTAATATGCAGCTTTTTTGCCGTTACCGAACAAGCCAGCGTGGCATTCACATCCCCGACAACCACAACCCAGTCGGGTTTTTCTTTTATCAGTACCTTTTCGAATTCAATCATAGTGTAACCTACCTGTTCGGCA
The DNA here is from genome assembly GCA_013151505.1 of Chlorobiota bacterium. GTDB lineage: Bacteria > Bacteroidota > Bacteroidia > Bacteroidales > F082 > JAADID01. The sequence continues at coordinate 4,879 of JAADID010000217.1, forward strand.
TGGGTTCCCGAGCCGACGCCCA
>JAADID010000088.1 GCA_013151505.1 Chlorobiota bacterium
TCTACATGATCATCTTTGGCCTTGGAACGATCCCTGTTTTGCTGGCTATTCCGCTGGCAGGAAACCTCATTGGCGCCGGCTTCAGGAAACGCTACAAATTCTTATTGAATTGGTTCATTGTCTTCCTTGGCGTACTTTTCATATTGCGCGGGCTTTCGCTGGGAATACCTTACGTCAGTCCGCCTAAAAAAATGCTGAAACCGCACGAAAAGATGATGCAGCACGATGACAAAACAATGAAAATGGATTCGGTTGCAAAATACAATTAAGAAAAATCAGTTTATCATTCATAATTTACTTAAAACATTAAAAAAATGAAAAACATAAAAACATTAAGCGCATTCGTAATCCTTACGGCAGTTATCATTGTTTCTGTAAGTTCGTTTGCCAGCAACAATAAAGTGAAAACAACAAAAGCCGGAGATATTTCTTTTGTTATTCCTCATGATGACCCTGCAGCCGCAAAGTTCCCAGAAGGAGCCAAAATCTTTCAGCAGAAATGCGTACCGTGTCATCAGGTCACGGGGTTAGGTATTCCGGGAGCTTTCCCTCCGCTGAAGAATTCCGACTATCTGCTGGCGGATAAAAAAAGGGCCGTGAAACAGGTGCTTAACGGATCGAATCACGAGATCACTGTTAACGGGCAAAAATATAATGTGCCCATGCCGCCGCAGGTTGACAACTACCAGGATGCCGTGAACGTTATCAATTACGTGCTGAATGCCTGGGGCAACAACGGCGGCACCGTCACTGTGGACGAGGTGAAAGACATCAAGATCGTCAGGTAACACCGGATCGGGGCACAGGATTGCAGGTTCAGGAAGCAGGGACTTTACTGGGCTGCACTCCTTCATGCGCCACCCTTTTAATTGGCAGATTGCTGCCATTGTTCAAATCCTTGTCAGCAACCCTGTTTTCACATCCGTTTTGAAACAAGAAAGACTTTAAGCAGGACCACCGACTGTGGAGCAGTATTTTTCTTTACACTTACCACCCCCCCCCTTAAATTTTATGACTTATGTCATAAAATATGATTTTTTATACTTTTGTAAATGAACTGTTACTTTATTCTTTTACTTTTATCGTTTAACCAACTACCTAAAAGATGAACATCCTTAAATCTGTATTCAGGTTCTATTACGAAGGTTTCAAAAGCATGACCGTGGGCCGGAAACTATGGCTGATCATTTTCATCAAACTGTTCATCATGTTTGCCATTCTTAAAATTTTCTTTTTCCCTGACTTTCTGAAAACCAATTTCAACACGGATGATGAACGTAGTAAATATGTCATTGAACAACTAACCAAATAAAAATCAAAAATTATGAATGGTGTTGACATTGCTTTAGTGGATTGGTCGAGAGCCCAGTTTGCACTTACGGCTATGTACCACTGGATTTTTGTCCCGCTCACTCTGGGCCTTTCATTCATCATTGCCATCATGGAAACCATCTATGTGAAGACCGGCGATGAAGAATGGAAAAAGATCACCAAATTCTGGATGACCTTATTCGGGATAAATTTTGCCATTGGCGTAGCGACCGGAATCATCCTCGAATTTGAATTTGGAACCAACTGGTCAAATTATTCCTGGTTTGTTGGCGACATTTTCGGAGCACCCCTTGCCATTGAAGGCATTATGGCATTTTTTCTTGAGTCCACTTTTATTGCCATCATGTTTTTCGGATGGAACAAAGTGAGTAAAAAGTTTCATTTGGTATCGAGCTGGCTGGTAGCCGTCGGATCAAACCTCTCCGCTTTATGGATTTTGGTAGCCAACGGCTGGATGCAGAATCCGGTCGGTATGGTCTTCAACCCGGAAACCGCCCGGAATGAAATGCTCGATTTCTGGGCGCTTTTATTTTCTCCGACAGCCATCAACAAATTTCTGCATGTCATTTCATCGGGTTATGTGCTTGCAGCGGTTTTTGTTGTGGGAGTCAGCTCATGGTTTCTTTTGAAAAAGAGAAAAACAGTTTTTGCCCGCAGAAGCATTTTAGTAGCCGCTGTTTTCGGATTAATTTCGAGTGCTTACCTGATCCTAACGGGTGATGAATCTGCAAGGCAGGTTTACAAAGTACAACCGATGAAATTTGCTGCTATGGAGGGGCTGTATGATGGCGAACAAAATGCGCCCCTCGTCGCCATCGGAATCATGAAAAAAGCACCCACTCCCGAAAATCCGAAAGCCGATGAATTTGCCTTTAAGATCGAGATACCCAATTTCCTGTCTTATATGGCTGCGCTTGACCCCAATGCATTTGTACCGGGAATCAATGACATGATCAACGGAAATGAACAATGGGGTATCATGTCCTATTATGATAAAATAGAGAAAGGGAAAGTAGCCATCAATGCGCTTCGCGACTTTAAAGATGCCAAAGAAAAAGGCGATAAAACCAAAGCCGATGCAGCATTGAAAGATTTTAAGGAAAATTATGCCTTTTTTGGTTATGGTTATTACGATGACCCGCATGATCTCATCCCCAATGTACCTATTACATTTTATTCATTCCACATCATGGTTATCCTCGGCATACATTTTATGATCCTCTTTATTGTGGTACTGGTCTTTTTATACAAAAACAAACTTCAGAAGATGCGGTGGTTGCAATATGTGGCATTATGGACTATTCCTCTTGTCTATCTCGCCCAGCAGGCCGGATGGGTTGTTGCCGAACTGGGCAGACAACCGTGGGTCGTACAGGACCTGATGCCGACGCTGAGTGCGGTTTCTAACATTAACAAAAGCAGTGTCATTATCACTTTCTGGCTGTTTGCACTCACATTCACTATCCTGCTGATCGCAGAGATTAAAATTATGTTAACGCAGATCGTAAAAGAATCAAAAAACGAAGGAGGGCACTAAAATGTTTGAAAATCTATCATATCTGGCATTACAGCATTACTGGTGGGCTATTGTAGCCTTGTTGGGCGGCCTGCTGGTGTTCCTCATGTTTGTTCAGGGAGGACAGACCCTTATTTATGTGCTGGGCAAAAAAGAAACCGAGAGAAAAGTTCTGGTCAATGCTTTGGGACGCAAATGGGATTTAACTTTTACTACACTGGTTACTTTTGGCGGTGCGGCTTTTGCATCGTTTCCATTGTTTTATGCCACCTCTTTCGGAGGCGCTTACTGGGTTTGGATGATCATCCTGTTTGCTTTTATCATTCAGGCTGTTTCGTATGAATACCGCTCGAAAACCAACAATTTTTTAGGCCGGCGTACCTATGATGTCTTTCTTTTTGTGAACGGATTGATCGGTACAGTTTTAATAGGAACGGCAGTAGCCACATTTTTCACGGGATCGGAGTTTTATGTTGATCAGTTCAATCGCTCACATTGGCAAACACCATATGGCGGACTGGAACTGGCTTTCAATTTCGGCAGGGGACAAACTTACCTGAACCTGTCGCTTGGACTGGCCGTTTTCTTTTTGGCCCGCACCCTCGCCATACTGTATTTTATGAACAATGTGGATGATGACACAATATTGGGCAGGGCAAGAAAGAAACTTCCCGTGAATGCCCTTCTTTTTGTGGTTTTCTTTCTCATCTTCCTCATTGGCATCCTGCTTTCCAAAGGATTTGCTTATGATCCGGTAACGAAAGAGGTCTTTATGGAACCTTATAAATACCTGCACAACCTGATTGAAATGCCTGTGGTGGGAATTATCTTCCTGCTGGGAGTTGCTGCCGTGTTGTGGGGCATTTACAGAGCATGGTTTCATTATGACAAATGTGCCAGAAAAGCCATCTGGATTTCAGGTATCGGAACAGTAATGACAGTATTCGGGCTTTTCCTGATGGCCGGATATAACCATACGGCTTTTTATCCTTCGGTTTATGACCTGCAAAGCTCGCTGACCATCGAGAATGCGTCGTCAAGCCATTACACCCTTATCGCCATGAGTTATGTTTCATTGCTTGTGCCTTTTGTTATGGCTTATATCTGGTATGCCTGGAAATCGATGAACAAAACCAGAATCACGACCCAGGAGATGGAGGACGATGATCATGCTTATTAAATTTTTCAACTTTAAAATTAAAAGCTATGCATACAGAACAAATTTTGTGGTTATTGAGCTGGCCGGTGTTAATCTGGGTCAACTACGTGGTGATAAGATATGCTTTAAAAAAGTATGAATACAAACAAAAAAGTACAGAGGAGTAGACACCTAGATATCCTTCCCAGTTAAGCAGGAGGCTGTCTCAAAAGGATAGGATTTATTATTTCACGCAAAGACGCAACGGTCGCAAAATTAGTGTGATAAGTATCCAGTAATAATTTCTTCGCGTATTCAACAGCACTGCGTCAAATACTCTTTTGAGACAGCCTCTTATTATTCGCAATATATTGATTATTCTTCATCGCGTTATCGGTATCATGTTCTGCTTGTTATTCTACCTCGCCTGATATGACAAATTTCATAAAACAGTTTTGAATCCTTATTTTTATTTAGTCTAAATTAGCGGCCGTAATTTCAACACGTTAATCCAAACGATATTAGCTAATTTATGAGACAATTAATCATACCTGTTCTGACAATTTTCCTTTCCGGCTTTACTTATTTTCTCCTTGCACAAAACCCTCCGGTTGCCGACCAGCAACTGGGTGTTTTCGAGCATCTTGATGAATACATCAGCGACGATCTGGTTTTCACAGATGAAAAATATGAAAAAATAAACATCAGGGAAAGCCTGGACAAGCCAACCGTGCTGGCATTGGTGTATTACGAGTGCCCGGGTATTTGCAGTCCCCTGCTGAACGGACTTGCCGAGGCCATGGACAAAACAGACATCAACCTGGGAAAAGAATATCAGGTTTATACCATCAGTTTTAGTCCTGCAGAAAAGCCTCCGCTGGCCGGCCAGAAGAAAAAGACTTACGCCAGG
>JAADID010000283.1 GCA_013151505.1 Chlorobiota bacterium
AAAACAATAGAAACATGGTTGAGAAATCAAGGAAAAATTAAATAATGCCGTTATGGAAAGATTAGAGATTGACAACATATTAAAAATAGATGAGCTTAATAATGAACTGGAATTTGAGAAAGCTACATCAATTTATGGAAGATTGAGATGGATGGTTAAAGAAGACCGTTCTTTAGAGCTTGTTAAACAGCATCTAAAATTATTGATCACGAAATATGAAGATAGTCACTGGGGGAATGAAGAAAGGATAAATGATGAACAAATAAAAGAAAGTGATTTTGCAGAAAAAATTATTCAATCTGAAAATGAATTCATACAAAAACGAAAAGAACTGATAAAAAATAAATTAAAAGAGAACGGCATTACTCAACAAGATTTAGCGAAAATCCTGGGGCACAGACCAAATTATATGTCGGAATTAATGAATGGCGTTCGACCGTTTTCGCGTGATGACATCATTGTTCTTCACAGACTTTTTAATATTGACTTCAAATATTTAGTTCCTCCGTTTTTAAAATCAGAAGTTACAAACCATATCAAATTAACTCTCAATGAACTAAAGAGTAAAAAATCAAAACTGAAATTGAAATTAACAGACCTTGAGACAGCTTAAATACAGAATGGGAAGAGGATAATAACACTGAATAAAAAACATTCAAATTTACTTTGATTTATTACAGTACTCCTGACAAAAAATCCGACTTTACAGTTTATAGTGGCCAGGCGTTCTGAATTTATTGAACCCCGTTATTGAACCCCGCGCATGCAGGGTTCTTTACCGCTCTATGGTTTTCCCCGCACTGCGTACGGGGTTATTCATGTTGAACCACTTCGTGGTTTCTTGCTATCGCTAATTTCAGTTCAGGTGGTTTTATGTCTTTTTCCCGGCTTTATTTTCCCTTTATTGAAGTCGTCTCATCGAACCGGCCTTCTTTTTTTACCTTAATTCTTTCTGAAAAAGGAAAATAGTGAACGAGGGAATACGCTTTATTACATCTGAATGGAAAACGGCGCTATTACTGTCAATAATCCTGATTTTTTTTGTGCTATAAATTAAAATCCATAAGATCTGGAAATCCAGACAACGAAAAAATATTTTATCTTTATAAATGGATTTTTTATCAGTTCTTTTACAAACCTCTTTAAATTGATAATCAATATCATCCCGCGAATGCGGGATAAACATGAATAACCCCGTACGCAGTGCGGGGACATAAATGAGTTAGCGACGGAACCCCGCACGTGCGGGGTTCAATATAAAAAATCTTAATTATGAGCACCTTCACCCAATTTCTTTATCAAATCGTATTTTCCACAAAATACCAGGAAAGGAGCATGATTGAATCAGGACAAAAAATGTTGTACAAATACATTTGGGGAATATTGAAAAATAAAAACTGCCATTTATACAGGATCGGCGGAGTGGAGAATCACATACATATTGTTACACATATACATCAGTCGGTAGCAATTGCGAATTTGATAAAAGACATCAAACTTGCATCCGGCGAGTATATAAAAAATGAAAAAATCTTTCCGGATTTCAGTGGCTGGCAGGACGGCTACGGTGCATTCACCTATCACATATCTGCGAAAAATAACCTGATCGAATATGTGAAAAACCAAAAGGAGCATCACAGAAAGATTAGTTTCAGGGAAGAGTACATTAGTCTTTTGAAAGAACATCAAATTGAGTTTGATGAGAAATATTTATTGTAAATTGAACCCCGCGCGTGCGGGTTCTTTGACCGCTCTATGGTTTTCCCCGCACTGCGTACGGGGTTATTCACGTTGAACCACTTCGTGGTTTTTGGTCTTTCTCTAATTTTAAAGCTCCATGAATTTGAGATATATGAGGTTTTGTTATTAGGAATGCAGATAAATACAAATGCAAAAAATCATTTAACAAATAAACTTCAGAACAATATCAGAATTGTCATCAAAACCTCTCCTGCCACACCTCAAAATAGTCATCATCTTTTTGTACCGGTTTCAACCGGAAACTAAATCTGTAACTCGCAATGGGCAGTGTATATTTTTTATGCGGCCGGGCGCCCCACGAATTGTCGCCGCCGACACCCATTTGTTTGAAGTCAATGTCAACGATCGTTCCTTTCCTGCCTTGCAAATCTTTGGTATAACGGTAATTCTTTTTGGTTAGCTGGTCAAGGTCATCCGCTGTAAAGTGAAGGGCGGAAAAGCTGAAATAATTTCTTGTTTTGAAGATCAGCCCTTCACCACCTGTACTGGTTACCGCCATCCACCGTGTATCGGTCTTGTAACCGTTTTCCTGCGGACGGATATAAGCAAAATACTGGCGTGAGACATTGCTGTGATAATGGTCAACAAATGAACCGGTATTCCGGTCACAATAATTTTCTTCGGGACCGCGGCCATAATATTGTAATTGTTCATAACCTTTTACCATGGTGATCTGCATCCCGAAGCGGGGAAGATCGGGCAAGCCCGGTATTCCGGGATTTAGCTGCATCTCGATGCTCACCTCACCGTTACCGAAGATTTCATAATTTATATTCAGCCCCGACCGGGCATCCGGCATATAATATTGGGCAAAGACCCTGACCACTGCATCATTGGAATGCTGGACATCAAATTTTTTCAATACCAGGTGTTTGCCTGCCGTCCGCCAGATGGCCTGCCGCTGGTCCATCCTGTTCCCGAAATCATTGTCGGTGGGCGCCCGCCAGAAGTTGGGCTGTACCGGGTTGTCAATGAGTTTTTTCTCATCCACTTTATACAGGTTCAGCAGGCCGGTTGCCTTGTCAAAACCCACTTCGAAGCCTTGTCCGACAATAACGGTTTCCTTTTCCCGGTCATCCACCGCAAGGCCCGGTAATTTGTTGATGTTTATGCGTCCGGCTGGCTGGCGGTAATAGACAAAAAATTGCTCACCCGCGACGGACTTTCCTGCTTTGATAAACGGCCTGTCCTGTTTGGGAACCAAATTGAAATTCAACCTGTAATCATATCCCCGTTTGAACTCATACATATCCAACGGAACATAGATCGTGTCGGACTGTTGGGGAGCGAGTTCAAGCCCTTCGATCTTTCCGGTCAGCACATCCTCGCCATTGGCCCGCAGCGCCCATTTCAGGTCAAATTCATCCAGGTTGGTGAAATCATACATGTTGGTCAGGATAAACAGCCCTTTGGGTTGGTTGAAGGGCTTAATCCTGATGTACTGGTAAACTTTCTTCACCTCCACCAACGCCGGATGGGGTGAACGGTCAGGGTTCACAATGCCGTTGATACAAAAGTTGCCGTCGCTGGGCGTGCCTTTGGGGCCGAAATAACCGCCGTAAACCCAGAATTTTCTGCCTTTGTCGTCAAACTGCACCAGTCCCTGGTCCACCCAGTCCCAGATAAATCCTCCCTGAAGCTGATCATATTTCTCGATCACATCCCAGTAATCCTGCAGGTTACCCGTACTGTTACCCATCGAATGAGCATATTCGCACATGATGAGCGGCCGTGTTTGTTTTTCCTTTGCATAGGATTCGATGTACTCAATGGATGGGTACATGGGGGTGTAAATGTCCACATGACTTCTTTTCAATGCCCGTTCATATTGTACGGGTCGTGAGGGATCCCGCTTGTGAATCCATTCCGAAGCCGCGATAAAATTCACTCCGTCGCCGGCTTCATTACCCATTGACCAGATGATGACGGAAGGATGATTCTTGTCGCGCTCAACCATTCGACGGATACGCTCCAGATGGGCTTTTTTCCAGGCAGGATTATTGCCCAGCGTGCGATCGGGGCGGTAGCCCATGCCGTGCGATTCGATGTTGGCTTCATCAATGAGATAAAGACCATATTTATCGCACAGTTCATACCAGTAAGGATCATCAGGATAGTGGCTTGTGCGCACCGCGTTGATGTTGTTCTGTTTCATCATGGCAATGTCTTTCTCCATCAGCTCTTTCGACACCACATGCCCTCTGTATTCATCGTGCTCGTGACGGTTGACGCCTTTGATGAGTATGGGAACACCGTTCACCAGCAACTGCCCGTTTTTAATCTCCGATGTCCTGAACCCGATCCTGTTGCTCACATATTCAAGCGATTTTCCTCTGTCTCCCTGCAGATGAAGCACCAGCGTATAAAGGTTGGGCTTTTCAGCCGACCATTTTTTAATGCCTCTGATCTGCATTTCTTCTTCTACAACAGTTGAGTCGGGATTATCGAGGATGAACGAGCGCTTTTTAGACATCACTTCATTTCCGGCGTTATCGTAAAGTGTAGTTGTCAATTTGAATTTTTTACCTTTTTCATTACCTGTGAAATCCTTGATTTGTGTTTCCACTTTCAGTATGCCGTCATGATAGTCATTTTCCAGTCCGGTATGAGCAAAAAAGTCGTAGATATTCACATCGGGGACAGCATAAAGGTAAACACTCCGTTCGATCCCGCTGATGCGCCAGAAGTCCTGACATTCCAGATAACTGCCGTCCGACCAGCGGTACACTTCCACTGCGAGTGTGTTTTCTCCTTTTTGGATGTACCGGGTGATATTGAATTCGGCAGGCAGTTTACTACCCTGGCTGTAACCCGCTTTTTGACCGTTTACCCAGACATACATGGCCGATTTCACCGCGCCGAAATGGAGGATGATTTCTTTGCCGTTCCAATCCGAAGGAACCGTGAATACTGTGCGGTAAGAGCCGACAGGATTGTAATCGTGAGGAATGTGCGGCGGGTTGGGGTTGTCAGTCCACTCATACGGTTGGTTGACATAGATGGGCACACCGTAACCCTGTAGTTCCCAGTTTGCAGGGACGGGTATCTCATCCCATGATGAAACATCAAAATCCGGTTTGTAAAAATCCACCGGGCGGTCAGCAGGTTTTTTAGACCAGTGAAATTTCCATTTGCCATCCAGCGACTTGTAAAAAGGTGAGCTTTCCCGATCACCGGCCAGGGCTTGTTTCATACTGGCATAAGGCATCATCGTAACATGGGGAGACAATTTGTTGATGCCGACGACATCGGGGTTTTCCCAGTCGGGAACCGGTTTTTCCTGTGCCGGCATGTACCGGAACAGGGCAATCAGAATGATCAGGACAATGGATTTTTTCATAACAGGTCGGCTGTTTTTCAATTAAAAAAGTGTTTTATTATTTCAACGTCCCGGCAAATTTCTGGAGAACCACTATGGCTTCGGATGCGTTGGCTTTGAGGTCTTCGGGTGTGGATACTTTTATTTTTTGCGCTTCCTCAAGGATACCCTGTTGTTTGATTACCTTGTTCTGCAGTGCCGAAACGTCAAAACCCGATTTACTGATATTCCCTGTATTCATCTGTCCCAAAAGCCAGTTGTTCGAGTTGATGGCATTCATCATCATCTGGATCAGGGATCGGTAGGTTGTCTTGGCCATTTTGCTGTTCCCGGTGTCGAGATATTTCTGGAAGTCGGACTGTCCTTTGAGAAAATCCTTTGTCATAGAGGCCTGCGAATCGTTCCATCTTTGCAGCCTCGGGTCGCCGGTTTCTATTTTTTCACCGGAACCTTTTTTCGTAGTATAACCCGGTCCTG
>JAADID010000200.1 GCA_013151505.1 Chlorobiota bacterium
ACAATTGCAGCCTGGCGAGTTAGTAAAAGTAAAGATCGTTGTCCAGAACATCGGGCAGAATGTTTCGGAAGACACAAGGTATCGGGTCATTTCAAAAGATAAAAATATTTACCTCGAACGGAGGCAGAGCCAAACTTCAATAGTCGACACCTGCCTGCCGATTTACTGCCCAACTCGGCGAGTCTTCCGGCAAGGCCGGTGTGCAGGCGAGACTCGTGACTTACTAATCCTTACCAGAAAACAGCAAACCGGGTGTTGAATGAAAAATGTTTTCAACGAGACATCCCTTAGCCAATGGAAACCGTACATCCCAAAAAAAACGGTTGTCATGTCGAGGGAAACACAGTGACGAGACCTCCCATGAGCGCAGTCCATGTTCCCAGGGGATTCCTGCCCCTACGGTCAGGCGGGCCTCATCGCCACCCGCAGGCCACCGCGCCGGGATTCGGAATGACAGGGCTTCCCACAAACTGTCCCACCACTGGCGCGCAAATGTTTCAATTGGTATAACACCTTCCCGTTAACGTTAATTAGAAATATATGCTAAAACATATAAAAGAAATATATTTCAAACTAATATATGTCTTTGCATATAAATTAACGTATATTTGCATAATTATATTTAAAAGTATATAATGAAACCGATTTCAGCATTTGTAAAGGAACGCCGGAAAGCCGCCGGGCTGACCCAGGAGGAATTTGCCGAACGGGCCGGCGTTGCTCTTACCGTGATCAGAAAAATAGAGCAGGGTAAAACCAACCTGAATATGGATAAGGTGAACCTGGTGCTGAAAATGTTCGGGCATGAACTGGCGGCAGTGAGTTCAAAAGAGCTGGATAATTACAGAGATAAAAAACCATGAGAAAGGCAAAAGTTTATTACAAGGATGTTCTTGCCGGCATACTGACCGAAACTGATGACGGAGAATTTCTCTATCAGTATGATGAGAATTATGTTACCCGGTACCCTGGTCAGTTTATCACTTTCACAATGCCCGTAACCGGTGAACTTTATCAAACTAACCGGCTGTTTCCCTTTTTTGAGGGACTGATCCCCGAGGGCTGGCTGCTGGATATTGCAAGCAAAAACTGGAAGATCAATCCCAACGACAAAATGGGTTTGCTGATGGCCTGTTGCCGTGATTGCATCGGGGCAGTTAGCGTTGTTCCAATAACCGAAAAAAATGAAGGATAAATGTTTGTACTGTTACCGGGAACTGGACGGTGAAACCGATTTTCATCATAGATGCAGCCGGGCATTTTTCGGAACAAAGGTCCCGCCGCAGTTGCCTTACACGCTTGACCAAATGTCGGAGCTGGCAAAAGAAGTGGTTGAGCGCAGCATTTCCGTTCCGGGTGTTCAGCCAAAGTTATCCATGTCGCTGATAAAGGAAGTACGTGAAAGAAACAGCAGACTAACCGTTGTAGGGGCGCTTGGAGGAAGTTTCATTTTCAAACCGCCCAATGCACACTATCCTGAAATGCCGCAAAATGAACATCTCACCATGCGCATGGCGGAAGTGTATGGCATAAAGGTGGTTCCGTCAAGTCTGATCCGCCTGCGATCGGGTGAATTATCCTACATCACAAAGCGTATTGACAGAACAAAGGACGGAGAAAAGATACACATGCTCGACATGTTTCAGATCACTGAAGCTTATGATAAATACAAAAGCTCAATGGAAAAAATAGGAAAGGCAATAAACGCTTATTCCGACAATACCTTACTGGACGAACTTTACTTTTTTGAATTGGCTCTTTTCAGCTTCCTTACAGGAAACAACGACATGCACCTTAAAAATTTCTCACTGATCCGGACAGATTTCGGATGGTCGTTGTCGCCTGCCTATGATTTGCTGAACGCAACAATACTGAATCCTGACGACAAGGAAGAGATGGCTTTAACCATCGAAGGCAGGAAAACGAAGCTGCAGCGTAAACATTTTGAATATTTGGGAAAAATACTGGGACTGACAGCAAAACAGATCAACGGAGTATTTATCCGTTTTCTGACATACAGGGATACGGCTTCCACACTGATTGACCAATCCTTTTTATCCTCTGTCATGAAAATGGAATACAAAAATGTGATGAATGAGCGTTATGCCCGGCTTTATGGGTGATCAGTCAAAATTGTTTTTTCTGTCGTGGCCTACCTCTTTCATCAATCGCCGGTCATTATCAATAACCGATAATTTTCAATCATTGAAAAAGTTTCATACTTTTAAAAATATTTTCCAAACTTTGTCACAAAACCAAAACAAAGAGTACATAATAACAAATAACAAGTTGCAGGTACTACCGGCAACCATAAAAAAAGAAACCAATGTTTAATCTTAAAAACAAAAACACCATGAAAAAAATTATCCTGGCATTGACAATTTTATTTTCAGTTTCAATGCTTATCCCTGCCATGGGACAAACCACTGCAAAACAATCGGAAAAGGATCTGAAAAAGAAATCCATGAAACTGGCCCGTAAAGACGCTAAAAGACTAAGAAAGGAAGGCTACTTTGTCGCACCTGGTGCCTTACCGATGGACAAACAATTAGAAAAGGCTTATATTAAGCAAAATATGTTAGACGACAAGGGTTACCCAAAATACATTGTTGCTCCGGGTAATTCAGTAGCCGGTACACAAACGGCTGCCAAACTGCAGGCCACCGAAACAGCAAAACTTACACTGGCAGGTACAATCAGTACCAGTGTGGCTGCCCTCATCGAGAACAACATCGCCAACGAGCAACTGACACGTGAAGAAGCAGCTACAGTAACCAAAACCGTCGCCGCCGCAAAAAACATTATCGCCCAGGAGCTGGGCCGGGTGATCCCGCTGGTGGAACTGTACAAAAACGTGGGAAGCGACAACATCCAGTGCGATGTGCAAATTGCTTACGACAGCAAAACCGCCATGGACATGGCCAAACAAGTCATCCGCAAAAAACTGGAAGAGGAAACAAACATTTTGCAGGATAAACTGGATAAGCTATTGGATCTGAAATAAACAGTGGCTTGGATGAAAAACCCTGCATATCATCATTGATATGCAGGGTTTTTTTATGCCTTTATATTCCAAAAGGGGGTTATAAAGAGTAAAACATTATTTAAACCTATTCTAATTTACACCCTGAATCTTAATGCTTTAATTATTTTCCTATATTTACCGTTGACCAAAGACCAATCTGCGTCAATGAAAATTTCTGCAAATATTGCTGTTGTATTCCCTGCATATTTCCCGATATACCCAATGAAAAGTGTTTTCTGTAAATCAGGGTACAACTTACCGGGATGATTTATAAATGGCCTCTTATGGGTTAAAAACGGCAAGGTCTTAAAAGCATTAAGATTATTTATTGAAAGGTTTGCCATTGATAAATAACTGTTGATGAATGGAGGTTATTTTACAAAAAAAATAATCAGGATTTTTTAATAAGATGATGTCACAAAAACGATACAAGAGGTACATAATAATAACAATTAAACGGGAAATCCGTCAACCAAAAACAAAAAGCATCATACCTAAAACAATCAACTTATGAAAACAGTAACATTAACCCTCATTGCACTGATTGCATTATCACTCGCAGTGCCGGTAACAGGTCAAACCACATCGAAGGCAGCCGAAAAGGAAATGAAATCCAGAGCATACAAGCAAGCCCGGAAAGATGCCAAAAAATACAGGAAAGAGGGCTTTTATGTTGCCCCTGGTGCCTTGCCACTGGACAAACAACTGGAAAAATCCTGGACGATGCAGTATGAAACAGATAAAAAGGGCAATCCTAAGTATTTTGTTGCCTCGGGTAATTCGGTAGCCGAAACCCAAACAGCAGCCAAACTCCAGGCTGGTGAAACGGCCAAGTTGAACCTGGCCGGCCAGATTTCAACCAGCATTGCCGGTTTAATAGAAAACAGTATTGCCAACCAGCAGTTATCAGCCGAGGAAGCAGCCTCTGTTACCAAGACCGTTGCCGCTTCAAAAAACCTGATTGCCCAGAAACTCGGCCGTGTACTCACAACCGTGGAAATGTATAAAAAGATGGGGAATAATATTGAGTCGAATATATTCCTTGCCTACAACTACCAAATGGCACTGGAAACAGGCAAAAAAGTTATTCGCCAGCAATTGGAAGAGCAGACAAACATCCTCCATGAAAAGCTGGATAAAATATTGAATCTATAATTTACAAAAGATAACCGGCTTAATCACCCTGTTATTTAGTCGCCTGACAGGTTAGCTCAATACAATTAATTTCAGGTTTTTATACGCCATTTGAAGGAACAATTGTTTTAACCGTTAGGTCACTAAACCCGATTCAATTTAACATGCTGTGCATTAACCTTAAACACACTATTGAAATGAAATATATTTATGTTATAGTATTCCTTGTTCTCTCAAATCAGTTTTTTGCCCAGAAAATTTCCAATGTCCGTTTTGAGCAGGTAAAAAGAAAAGTAATAATTAATTACGATTTGATTTGTAACCCTGCCAACTCCTATTTTATTCAGATTTATTTGAGTAAAGATAACGGACAGCACTGGAGCCTTCCGTTGGAGCATGTCAGTGGTGAAGTTGGAGAAAATCAGGGAGAAGGAAGCTCAAAAACGATAGTCTGGGATGTGCTTAAAGACATGGATTCTTTAACCGGGAGCATTCGGTTTAAAATAGTTGCGTTCAAAAGCAAAATCGGGTCTATTGTTGATCAACGGGATAATCAACAGTACAAATGGGTGAAAATAGGTGACCAGGTGTGGATGGTAGAGAACCTTAATTACCAAACCGGTAAATCCTGGAAATACAACAATATATCCTCCAACAATGACGGGTATGGCAGGTTATATTCATGGGAATCGGCCATGAGTTCCTGTCCTGATGGTTATGGTTGGCATTTGCCCAGTGACCAGGAATGGTCGGAACTGACCGGTTTTTTGGGGGGTAACAAGGTTGCAGGGAAAAAGATAAAATCCATTTCAGGTTGGGAAGAAGTTTATTTTAAAGGTAATAACGAGAGCGGCTTCTCAGCAATACCTGCGGGTTATAGAAAGGTTGACGGTATCAGTGAAGGAAAGGGAAATGTTGCAGTGTGGTGGACATCCACACAGTACCAGCCGGAACGCGCCTGGAGCCGTAGTCTGGGATATGGACCGGATGAGGTGCTGCGAAGTTATGAAGACAAAAGAAGAGGATTCAGTGTACGGTGCATTAAAGATTAAACCAGACGAAAGGTTTTTTAATAAATATAAAACA
The DNA here is from genome assembly GCA_013151505.1 of Chlorobiota bacterium. Taxonomy (GTDB): domain Bacteria; phylum Bacteroidota; class Bacteroidia; order Bacteroidales; family F082; genus JAADID01. Next base: position 5,246 of record JAADID010000200.1, read on the forward strand.
GTTAGGCATTCATAATAGTTAAAAAATAAAATGAAACGAAAACACATAACCTGCTGGAATGATCTGTTGCTTACAAGCTTTTTCATTGTGTTTTTATTAGTAAACCTTTCATTTTTAGTACCTGATGGTCACTCTGTAATAATACCGTTTCGAAATGAAAGACAAACCGCATCACCCGCCTTCAGTTCAGATCAGCTTAAAGAAATATATCAAATGTTACCTGCCGGCATAAAAACCGCTATTAATAACAAACCCCTAGCCCTTTCAACTACTTACATACTGGACAATGGTTTTGGCAGTCTGGAATATAAAATTAAAGTACGGATTAATAAATACGGACA
>JAADID010000149.1 GCA_013151505.1 Chlorobiota bacterium
CGGTCAATTACTGGGACTGGTGCATGGCCGGTTGGGGGGCATCGTGCATTGACATTGATCTATCCCCGTGGGCGGGGAAGTCGAATATCCGCATCGCTTTTGAGACATACAGCAACTATGGAAACCCCCTGATGATTGACAACGTTTCCATCAGCCAGTATGTCGGAACGGAAGAATCCGGCACCGAAAAGGAAAAATTGCAGGTTTATCCCAATCCGGCCAATGGCTCCTTTTACGTGATCCTTCCCGAAAAGAATAATTATACCCGATTGAGTTTGTTCAACAGAATGGGACAGACGGTTTACGCAACCATACTTTCAGGACGAACCAACCGCATCGAAATCAATCAGGAAAATAAATTAGTTCCGGGAATTTATTTCATAAAGATCCGGGGAAGCGAAGAGACCCTTACAGCGAAAATTATTATTTATTAAATCCAAACTTCTGTTTAACATTTATTTAACATATTATTCGGTGATTTCAAGGCATTTATTAAGTATTTTACCGTACATTTGCGCGCAAGTAAATACCCCATCTGTTTTAAATAGAATATATTACGAAAAATCCATTCATTAATTTACCTTACAAAAATGAGAATCTTTAATCTTAAATTAACAGCCGTCTTCATGCTGTTATTGTTCCCTCTTGCGGGTCTTTTTTCACAAACACTGTACCCGTCAAAAATCATGAAACCCATCCATTTTGATGTTTCAAAGAAACTCAGGGATGTAAAACCCATCCCTCCCGGTGTCCGTGAACGTTCATGGAAAAACAACCTGATAAAAAACCACCTCGGTATGCCGGATGAATTCAAAAATGAACCCCCTTTGAACGGCCCCGACCCGGTTTTACAAGATCAGATGCTGAGAGGATCAAGAAGTGAACCCACCATCAATCTGAACATTCCCGGTGTTAGCAACCTCAATGGCGTTGCTCCTCCCGATACGGATGGAGATGTCGGCCTCGATCATTATTTCCAGATGATCAACCTTTCGTTCGCCATCTGGGATAAAGACGGCAACCAGGTTATGGCGCCGGCTGACAATCAGACCCTGTGGGAAGGGTTCGATGACGGGCAACCTTTCGACAATACCAATGACGGCGACCCGATCGTGTTGTATGACGAGTATGCCGACCGGTGGCTCGCCAGCCAGTTTGCCATAAACACCACAAATGATAAATATTATGAACTGGTTGCCATATCCGCCACCTCGGACCCGACCGGCTCCTGGTACAGGTATGCTTTTGAATTCGATAACATGCCCGATTACCCGAAATTCGGTATCTGGCCTGACGGTTATTATTTTTCCGTCAACCAGTTTGCCAATGCACAGAACTGGGCCGGTGCAGGTGTATGCATTGTTGACCGCGATGCAATGCTCAACGGTGACCCGGACGCCACACTTATCTTTTTCAACCTGGGAACTGCTTACGGTAGTCTTTTGCCTGCCGATGCCGACGGCTCTACCCTGCCGCCCGATGGTTCACCCAATTATTTCATGAACATGGGCAGCAACAAGCTCCGCATCTGGGAAGTGTCGGTTGACTGGGACAACACAGCCAATTCAACGGTCACCCTCACACAACAACTGACAACCGAACCGTTTTCCGTGAGCAGTATTTCCGTTTCCCAACCCGGAACGGGTCAGAAATTATCCACGCTTGCGGGAAGGCTGATGTATCGTTTGCAATACCGTAATTTTGGTGACTATGAAGTCATGCTGACCAACCACACCGTAAATGCAGGTGGCGGACGGGCTGGCGTACGCTGGTATGAGTTAAGAAATACGGGCGACGGCTGGAGCATTTACCAACAGGGCACTTATGCACCCGATGATGGTGACAGCCGGTGGATGGCCAGTGTAGCCATGAATGACAACGGCGACATCGCCGTGGGATATTCCGTTTCAGGAACCTCAACCTATCCTTCCATCCGTGTGGCAGGACAGACCACGGGCGCTCCCATGGGGTTGGGTATCCTCGATATTGATGAGACCTCTATCGTTGAAGGTACCAAATCACAAACCGGCGTCAGCAGATGGGGTGATTATGCCATGATGTCGGTTGACCCTTCGGACGGACAGACATTCTGGTTTACGACCGAATATTCAAATGGCGGCTGGGCATGGAAAACACAGATCGCCTCCATCAGTTTTGCAGCCGAACCGGTTGCCGATTTCACGGCTTACGAAACCATCGTTCCTACCGGAGGAACAGCTGATTTTACCGATCTTACAGAAGGAATTCCCGATCAGTGGGAATGGACGTTTGAAGGAGCCGTTCCGGATACCTCATCGGAAAAAAATCCACAGGATATCAAATACGATACGGAAGGGACTTACGATGTACAATTGATCGCCAGCAACCTGCTGGGTACCGACACCATCGTGAAAGAGAATTACATTACGGTCAGTTCAACGATTTTACCTGATGTTGATTTTGAAGCGGATAAAGATTATGATTGCCTCGGTGATACGGTTATGTTTACCGACCTTACGAAATACAGCCCCATTCAATGGGAATGGTCTTTTGATCCGCCAACGGTAACTTATGTGAACGGAACAAGCGATACCAGCCGGAACCCGCAAGTAATTTTTGATGCTGCCGGAACATACAACGTGACACTGACGGCCTGGAACCTGAACGGCTCTTCCACCCTCACCAAAGAAGGAATGGTAAACCCGGGCGGATATCAGCCCTATTACAAGGAAACATTCGAAGACAATGATTTCAGTGCTGTGGGCTGGAGTGTTGAAAACCCGGACAACGATGTAACCTGGGAAATGTTTGAAACAGGCGGAACAGCGCCGGGAAACATTTCGGCCGGAATTGATTTCAGTGTTTATTATACGATCGGTGAGCGTGACCGTTTGATATCTCCCCCGTTTAACCTCGAAGGGATGAGCTCGGCGGCACTGGAACTGCAATATGCTTTTGCAAAAAGACACGATCAGCTTACCGACTCCCTGATCATCTATGTTTCGGGAGATTGCGGACAGGAATGGACACGGGTTTTTGCCGGTGGTGAAGACGGCAGCGGAAATTTTGCCACGCACGAACAAACAGATGACTTTTATCCGCAGGAAGCCTCTGACTGGTGTATGGCCGGATGGGGCGCCTCCTGTATTGACGTGGACCTGACACCGTGGGCCGGACAAGCCAATGTGCGTTTTGCCTTTGAAACATACAGCGCTTACGGAAATCCCATGATGATTGACAATGTACAGGTCAGCCAGTATGTCGGGCAGGAAGAAACAAGCATCGCCGAAGACGAAGTTTTTATATTCCCCAATCCGGCAAACAATGAGTTTGAGATCAGGTTCGGACAGCCTTTTGATGACCTGGTCATCACCAATCAACTGGGACAGCTTGTTTACCGGGAAAAACTTTCAGGACAGTCAGGTTCTGTAAAAGTAAAAGTGGGCAACCACTGGAAGCCGGGAATCTATTTTCTGCGAATGACCGGCAAAAACTCAATGGTTACGAAAAAGATACTGATCAATTAGTGAACCTGTTTTATGCACCGGATATTTCAGGGCCTCATCACACCCTAAGCCCGGAAGAGTCAAAGCATCTATTACGCGTTCTCCGGATGAATACCGGAGACGCGGTGATGCTGACCGACGGGAAAGGATTTTTTTACGACTGCCGTATTGAGGACAACAATCCCAGGGCATGCCGTCTTTCCGTTTTAGATAAAAAGCAGGGCAATGACACACAGGGACAAACGGTTCACATGGCAGTGGCCCCAACGAAAAACATTGCCCGTTACGAATGGTTTCTGGAAAAAGTCACAGAACTCGGCGTAGGAAGGGTTACACCAATCATCTGCGAGCATTCCGAACGCAGGCAGGTGAAAACCGAACGGTTAGAGAGAATACTTGTCGCTGCCATGAAACAGTCGCTCAAATCCACCCTTCCGCAACTTGACCCGCCGGAATCATTTAAAATATTCGTCAAAAGGCCTTTCAACGGGGAAAAATTCATTGCATACATAAGTCCCGATGTAACCGATGAACTCTCAAAAGCTTACACGAAAGGTAGCCCTGCACTGATCCTCATCGGGCCGGAAGGTGATTTCAGCCCGACTGAAGTGGAACTGGCCGTTCAAAACGGCTTCAAACCCGTCCGCCTCGGACCTTCCCGCCTGCGCACCGAAACAGCAGCCGTAGTAGCCTGCCATACGGTGAATTTGTTGAACTTGTGATTTTTAATCCCCATGGACTTTTTCCGGATGGCATTGGGCTTCAGGTGTTGTGCTACGTGCAATAAATAAAATATATAAATCTTTTACTGTTATTGATTTATAAGTGAAGGACAGCATTATAATGCTATTGCCCACGGTGGAATTTTAACAGCTTTTCACAATAAAGTTTCCCCGCCTTTGCTACCTTTGCCCCGAAATGAAAAAATTGTTTCTCATACCGGTTCTTTTGCTCTTGCTGACAATATCATCCATTGCCCAGCAGGTGCAGATTGCTTTGCTGAAATACAACGGCGGTGGCGACTGGTATGCCAATCCCACTTCACTGCCTAACCTGGTTGCTTTTTGCAACAAAAACCTCAACACCACCATCAGTACAGAGATTCCCACGGTGGAAGTGGGCAGCAGCGAACTGTTCAATTACCCCATCATTGACATGACCGGCCACGGCAACGTGATCTTCAGCCCCGAAGAAGCGGAAAACCTCCGCAAATACCTGATCGCAGGAGGGTTTCTCCACGTTTCCGACAATTACGGACTGGACAAATACATCCGGCGTGAAATGAAAAAAGTATTTCCCGGAAAAGAATTTGTCGAGCTGCCCAACTCACATCCTATTTATCACCAGAAATATGATTTCCCTTACGGGCTTCCCAAAATCCATGATCCATGAGCACGACGGGAAGCCTGCCCAGGGCTTCGGCATCTTCTATGAAGGCAGGATGGTGGTCTTCTACGATTACGAATGCGACCTCGGCGATGGGTGGGAATCACCCGAAGTGCACCACGATTCACCTGAAAAAAGACTGGAAGCCCTGAAAATGGGCGCCAACATGGTGCAATATGTCTTTACACGATAACCTTTTTTAACATTCTTTTAAGGTTGCCACTGTAATTAACTCCGTATTTTTGCGACAAATCCATATTGAAAACATTTCAGAATTAATAAATAAACATTATGAGAACCATAAACACAAAAGTGATCCTCACATCAATACTTGTTTTGCTAAGCCTTTCGTTCCTTTCGGCACAAACAGGCCCTTCTGCGGTATCCGATACCCGTTCAGATAATCAGGAAGTCAATCTTTATGACCTGGGAAATGAACAATATCAAAACCTTTCGTTAAACGACATTCTTGGAAAATATGAGGGAAAAGTCATTTACCTCGATTTCTGGGCAAGCTGGTGTGGCCCCTGTAAAAGGGAAATGCCTTACTCACAGGAACTGAAAAAAGAGTTCAACGGTCGTGACGTGGTATTCCTTTATTTTTCAACGGACAACAATGCTGAAAAATGGAAAAACGCCATAACCCAAATGCATATCAACGGTACCCACTACCGGGCAAATCCGAAAGTACGTAATGAGATCATTAAGGAATTCAACCTGCAATACATTCCCCGTTACATCCTGATAGACAAGCAGG
>JAADID010000211.1 GCA_013151505.1 Chlorobiota bacterium
GAGTGGAAGATTTACTACCGCAACGGACAGGTAAGAAATCTTGTGAATTATGACAACGGCGTGCTGAATGATTCCATCATCGGTTACAATGAAAACGGCACCTTAAAATTCAAAGGTGTATTCAAAGAAGGGCTGAAAACCGGCAACTGGCTTATATTCGATGAAAACGGAAAGTTCCTCGAAAACAGGGTGTATATGAAACCCGGCGAAAAACGGATGGATACGCTTTATATGCCAGAGTAGCGGGAAATTTTTTCAGTAAAATTTTACCGAAGTTTGTTATCGGATAGATTATGTACTTTTTAAGTATTGTAATGCTGTCATTACGGGTAATTCAGACTTTTTAAAGTCTTTGCTGTTCCGTGTTATAATTATTTCCATGCCATATTGAAGTGCGGAATAATATTGTAGAGCATCTTCAAAATCTGTGAAATTCTTATCATTTAATGCCAGATCAACGATCTTTTCGTCAAGAGGAAGAACGTCAACAAGAAGTCGAAAATTCCTTAATATCTCCTTAGCTTTTTCAGTATTTAACTTTTTCAATAAAATAAAATGCGTATTCGCAATAGTTAATGCTGAAACACTCATGTGAACATTGTTTTTATCTGCAAGTGAAAACAACGTTGCTGCTTCCTCATAAAAATCTTTTCTCCTGGAAAGCAGGTCAATGACAATATTTGTGTCAATAAAAAGGCGTTTCATTTATATTTTTCCATTAAATAATCGGAATATTCTTTTTTATAATCAAAATCATCAGGTAAATCAATAACCCCGCTTAGTTTTTTAACTAATGGTGTAATTTCATTTTCACCTTTTTTCTGTTGTGTCAGGCTGTTCAGGTAAGACTCGATAATTTTTGACAAACTAACATTATGCTTTTTTGCATATTGCTTTGCACGTTCTATTATGCTGTCTTCCATACGGATAGTTAACTTTGTGTTCATTATTTATTATTTTAGCGTACAAAATTAATTAAAATGTACGTCACGAGCAAATAAAAATTTATTTTTTCAAAATCTATTCCAAAGCTCAGAAATAAACTTTTCATTTATAAACCGTAATCCCGATATAAACCGGAAGGTGGTCGCTGTAACCGCCGTAGTAATTTTTTGCAGCCGTACGATTGGGACGGGCCGGGCCTTTTTTGGGATGATACAGCATCCAGTCGTGTTTGATGACGGTCTGTTCGGGTGAATTAACCATTACCTTATTTTTTCCGGAGAGGAGGGAAGTCGAGACAATGATCTGGTCAAACATATCCCAGCCCCGGTAATACAACGATCCTTCACCTGCTTTATATTCGTTATACCCCAGGTTATACAATGTCTTTTTCTTTAATGGATTTTCAACCGGTTTTGCATCAAGATTCTGGCTGATGCTCACATCATCGGGGTTGTCGTTCAGGTCGCCTGCAATGATAATGTTTGCGTCAGGCCGGACGGCAAGGATGGAATCAGTGATCTTTTTCAGCAAATTACCGGTGAATTTCCGGAAAGGTTCTGTTTTTTCCTGTCCGCCCCAGCGCGATACCCAGTGATTAATAAACAGATGGAGCGTGTCTTTCCCGGCAACCACACCTTTTGAATATAGGATATCCCTTGTGCCGTTATTGGGATCGGAAGGGAACGTAAGCCGGATAAAACGGGTGACCACCGGAGTGTAAACATCTTTTTGATACAATAACGCCACATCAATGCCCCGTTCGTCGGGACTGTCTTTGTGGATGATACTGTAACCGGCATTTTTCAGTTCGTTGTGGTTCACGAGGTCGTGAAGCACATTGATATTTTCCACTTCGCACAATCCGAAAAGGGCGGGGAAACCGCTTGAGTCAATGGATGACATGACTTTGACCAGGTTGTCCAGTTTGTGTTCGTATTTTTTTGTGTCCCACCCCAGTTTGCTGTCGGGTAAAAACTCATTATCCCGCACATGCGGGTCGTCAATGGTGTCGAACAGGTTCTCCACATTGTAAAAAGCAAAGCCGAAAGTCTGAACGGGCTTTTGTTTGCAGGAATTGAGGGTTAGTGCCAGTATCAGCGCTGCCAGTAATAATACCAGGTTGTTCGTTTTTTTATTCATTATCTCTAATTATTCTATTTATTTATCCCAACCCTGAAGGGTTGGGTAACTGATTGGTTTCATTTATTTATTTCTATATCAGTTTCCCCGCCCTTCAGGGTGGGGTTTTTCCTCATTCTTCCCCTTTCAACCTTTCAATCTTCCTTCGTTCCTTTTTTGTCGGGCGACCTGCTCCTCTGTCACGTTTTTCATAATTCAGTTGACGGAGGAGTTGCATTTTTTCATATTCTTCAGCAGGAGTGAGGTCTTCGGCAAGGTCGGGGACAAACTTTGCCGAAACCCGGTTCTTTGTTGCCTTTTTAATTTGCAGCTTCTTCTTGAAAATGCCCTGCTGGATTTCAACAACATCTCCCTCTTTGACCTCCTTTGAAGGTTTAACTTTTTGCCCGTCCACTTTCACTTTGCCTCCCCGGCAGGCATCCGCTGCCTGGTTGCGTGTTTTAAACACCCTGACGGCCCAAAGCCATTTGTCTATCCTGACTGTTGTCACTTTTTATTTTTTACGGAAAAACAACTGAATGGGAACACCTGTAAAATCGAACTTTTCCCTGATCTTATTATCGAGAAAACGTATGTAATTTTCTTTTACGTCATCCGGCAGATTACAGAAAAACACAAATTGCGGAGTGGAAGTTTTCAGTTGCATGACGTATTTGATCTTGATATACCTGCCCCTTGAAGCCATTGACGGCGGGTTTTTTTCGATGATGGGCAACAGGTAATCATTCAGTTTGGAAGTAGGTATCTTTTTGCTTCTTTTTTCATAAACCTGTGATGCCAGCTCGAGTGCTTTGAAAATGCGTTGTTTGTCTTTTACCGAAGTAAAGACAATGGGAACATCGGTGAAAGGGGCGATCTTTTCCCGGATTTGTTTTTCGAATTTCAGATGTGTGTTGGTTTCCTTGTCAATCAGATCCCATTTGTTCACCACGATCACAATCCCTTTTTTGTTTTTTTCCGCCAGATGAAAAATGCTGATATCCTGACGCTCCAGGCCGCTTTGTGCATCGATCATAAGCAGGCAAACGTCCGATTTCTCAATGGTACGAATGGTGCGCAGGGTGGAATAAAATTCAATGTTTTCATAAACTTTTCCTTTCTTCCGGAGGCCGGCCGTGTCCACAAGGATAAAATCATGCCCGAATGAACGGTAACGCGTGTTGACCGAGTCGCGGGTAGTCCCGGGAACCGGAGTGACAATATTGCGTTCATCGCCCAGCAAAGTGTTGATCAGGGAAGACTTGCCTACATTCGGGCGGCCGACAACGGCAATTCGTGGAATACCCGTTTCCTCCTCTTCTGAAGCGGGTGAAAATACTTTGACCACATCGTCCAACAGTTCTCCCGTTCCGCTTCCGTTAACCGAGGAGACAGGGTAAACTTCTTTGAACCCCAGTGCATACAACTCGCCGATATATTCAGTTTGTTTGGGTGTATCCACTTTGTTTGCTGCAAGAAAAACTTTCTTTTTCGATTTTCGAAGCAGGTCGGCAACATCCTCGTCCAGCGGCGTTATCCCTTCGCGGGCATCCACCATAAAAATGATGGCGTCGGCCTCGTCAATGGCATACATCACCTGCTTGCGTATTTCTTCTTCAAAAACATCATCTGAACCCTGGACATACCCACCTGTGTCGATCACAGAGAAATCTATGCCGTTCCAGTCGCTTTTTCCGTAAATACGGTCCCGCGTTACGCCGCTGGCAGATTCCACGATGGCTTCTTTCGTCTTTGTCAACCGGTTGAAAAACGTGGATTTGCCAACATTCGGTCTGCCTACTATTGCGAGTGTATTGCTCATTGAGTTTAAAGTTTACGGTTTAAAGTTTTGAGTCTTGAGTTTTGAGTCTAGAGTTTAGAGTCTTGAGTCTAGAGTTTTTTATAATTTATTTTTTGTATTTTATTCCTTTTAATTCTGATTTTTCCAGGTGGTTTATTAAACCCTTTATCATTTTCTCAATTTCATTTGCTTTTCCAAATAAATCATCGAAGGTAGGTAAATCAATAAATTTTCTATCCATTGATCTGTATAACTGAGAACGTAATTCAGCAGAGGAACCTTTTGCGATCCATAAAAACTGTTTGAATTCCTGGGTTCCTCCTCTGCCCTGACCTTCTGCTATATTATCCATCACTGACCCTGACGAGCCGAGCATCTGATACCGGAGTTTTTTGTCTTTATCATAGACTGGAAGAGATACAACATTAAAAATTAAATCTGCCAGAATTCTGGATTTTTGCCAAGCTTCAATTTCTTCAAAACTATTAAACGTGGTCATTTTTAGAAAATTTTATTTTATTTTAACCTCCATACTCCATACTCCATACTCCGAACTCCGAACTCCAAACTCCAAACTCCAACTCCTTTTGCAAAGTTAATGATCGTATCCGAATCTTTTCAAAATATTCTCATTATCCCGCCAGTCTTTGTTTACTTTGACGTGAAGCTCGAGGAAAACTTTCTTGCCAACAAATTCCTCGATATCCTTTCTTGCCTCTGTCCCAACTCTTTTGATGGCCTTGCCCTGGTGCCCCAGGATAATACCTTTCTGTGATTCGCGAGTAACGAAAATAATCGCACGGATACGGTCAATGTTCGGTTCTTCCTGGTACGATTCTACAGCCACATCCACCGAATAGGGAATTTCTTTTTTGTAATACAAAAAGATTTTCTCGCGAATAATTTCCGAAACAAAAAAGCGAAGCGAACGGTCAGTCAGCTCATCTTTAGGGAAGTAGGGAGGGCTTTCCGGAAGATTTTCAATGATGGTGTCGACCACTTTA
>JAADID010000160.1 GCA_013151505.1 Chlorobiota bacterium
CGCTGCACTTCGATTTCGTCGGCAAACTGTGCCGGCGAGATTTTTTTTACCTCCAAAAGTTTTTTAATCCTGTTGACCATATCATTCCAGTTTGTTTACAAATATAAACAATTTATTTAACAAAAGTAAACCCACAAGACTTTTTTAATATTTTACAAATGTAAATGGTTTATTTTTAAACTTAATTATTGAAATATTAAGTTATAAAGTTATGTTTCAATAAATTAAATTGTATCTTATTTTATCAATTACCGAGAATCCATCCTTTATCCTTTTTTAAATATAATTCTTTAATATATTATCTAAACATCTGGTATAGCTATCTTTATTATTGTTATTTACAATTGATTTTTAAGACACTTAAAATTGTTTAGAAATGTTAATTATTATTACTATTTACATTTGTCAATATTTATATATTACATTGATTGACTTTATGTTAATTTGATGTCTGATTACAAATGTAATTTAGAGATTCGTGGATTACAAATGTCAACTTTGAAATTCTTTTTCAATGAAACTGCTAAAAATTCACGGATTTTTTTAAAACCGGCATGCCAAAGGGAAAACATACGGATGGGAATTACTGTCGGAGAGAATGCTATATCCTTCCCTGCCCTGTTTGTCGGTCACAGGATTTATGGTCGGTGACTATGCTGAGCAAAAAGAAATTTCCTGAAAAACTGCTATCCCCTTTGCCTCACCGTCTCATACATCAGCACCCCGGCGGCTACCGACACGTTCAGCGACTCAATTTCACCCAGCAGAGGTATCCTTACTTTCAAATCGGCTTTTTTCAGGTATTCTCCCGAAATCCCCTCCCCCTCGGAGCCGAGCAACAAGGCCAGCGGCCCGGTCAGGTCGGCCTCAAAGCAGGTTTGGCCTGCTCTTTCGGTGGCTGCGACGATCTTCAGCCCGCTTTGTTGTAAGAAATCGAGGGTAGTCTTCAGGTTGTCACTCCGGCAGATGGGCACCTTGAAAATGGCGCCGGCTGATGATTTTACCGTCCCGGAGTTGAGTTGTGCCGAATTTTTCGAGGGGATTACCACGGCATCCACCCCGGTACATTCGGCTGTACGGAGAATGGCGCCAAAGTTTCGTACATCGGTGATCCTGTCGAGGATAACGACAAAAGGCATCCTGCCCCGTTCATAAATTCCGGGAAGAATATCTTCTATCCTGTAAAAAACAACCGGTGAGATGTAGGCCACCACGCCCTGATGGTTTTTACGTGTGATGCGGTTCAGCTTTTCCACCGGTACAAACTGATAGGGAATGTCACGTTTTTTGAGCAAGCGCATCAGTTCCGCAAAAGTTTCGCTGCGTAAACCTTTCTGTATAAACACTTTCTCCGCTTCTTTACCCGAGCCGACGGCTTCGATCACAGGCCGGATACCATAGATCATTTCCTGTTTAAAATCTTCTTTCATCTTATTCCGAGCCCTCCAGATATTCTGACGGCAAACTTTTTTTTGTGATCACACCCATGGATTTCAGTTGCTCTGCCTGCGAGATCAGGTCTCCCCTGCCGGAGGTCAGTTTTTTATGCGCTTCGTCATACGCTTTCTCGGCGCGCTCCAGGCTTGTGCCAACGGCCTCAAGGTCTTTTACAAAACTCACGAATTTATCGTACAACAGCCCTCCCCTGCGGGCGATCTCCTGGGCATTCTGCGATTGTTTTTCGTATTTCCAGATCGAGGCGATGGTGCGCAATGTGGCCAGCAGCGTTGTCGGACTGACGATGACTACTTTTCGCCGCCAGGCATAGTTAAACAGCTCGTGGTCTGTCTGGACAGCGAGGCCAAAGGCCGGCTCGATGGGCATGAACATCAGAACAAAATCGGGTGAGTTGATACCCAGCAGCTTGGAGTAATCTTTTTCACTGAGTTCATTCACATGCTTTTTGATGGAATCCAGATGCCTTTTCAAGGCGATATCCCTTTCCTGATCGGTCTCGGCCGACGAATATTCGGTGTAGGCCGTCAACGAAACTTTGGAATCCACAACGAGGTGTTTTTCTTCAGGCAGCCGGATAACCACATCGGGGCGCAGGGTGGCGCCATCATCCGATTTGGCCGAATATTGCAGAATATACTCCTCGTTTTTGATCAGGCCGCTGCGTTCCAACACGCGCTCCAGGATGATCTCGCCCCAGTTGCCTTGTTTTTTGGTGTCGGCTTTCAGCGCGTTTGTAAGGTCTTTGGCATCTTTGTCGAGCGCCATGCTGAGTTCGTAAAGTTTTTTCAGTTCGGCTTTGATATCTGTCTGGTCTTTTAGCCCTTTCTCATAAGTCTCTTCCACCTTCTTTTCGAAACTGGTGATCTTTTCCTTTAAGGGATTCAGCAGGTCGCTCATGTTTTTAGCGCTGGCCTGGCTGAACTCCAGTGTGTTCTGTTTCAGTATCTTATTGGCAATGTTTTCAAATTCCGTCTGAAATCTCTTTTGAAGCTCTTCCAACTGTTTGCGCTCAGTTTCCAGTTTTTCGCGAAGGTTATCATAGTCGGTTTTCAGCGTGGCAACCCGCAATTCCGCTTCATGCCTTCCGCCGGACTCCTCATTGTATTTTTCTTCCAGCTTTTCATGTTCCTTTTTCAGTTCATCCAGTTTCGTCTGTAAAACTGCATTTTGCTGTTGCAGTTCGCTTCTGACCTCCGACAGGCGGGTTTTAAAACCAAACCTGCCAACAAAATAACCGATGATGGCGCCGGCAACCAAACCCGCAATAAGATAAAGCGTTTCCATACAATAAATTTTTGAGTAAAATTATCAAAATAAAGTCAACAAGCGCAGCCATGATCCCGTAACTTTTCAAAAAAGAATTGACACAGCCGCAATTATTGATTATCTTTAGACTCTGAAGTTTTAAGGAAATGTCTTTCACAAAACATATTATTGCTTTTCTCCTTATCCTGCTTATGCAGAATATGCTGGGGCAGGAATATGAGCCTCCGGCCACGCGCATGCCCGGAAACCTGGTAGATGATTTTATCCGCATGCATATTGTGTATCCCGGAGAAGCCGTTAAAAACGACGAACAGGGAGTGGTGATCATTTCTTACAACATTAACAAGGAAGGAAAGATCACGCACACCGGCATTTTGCGGTCTGTTTCGCCTTCGGTTGACAGTGCAGCCATCCGTCTTTTCCGGCTTATTCTCTGGAAACCTGCCAAAAAGATGGGGAAGCCCGTCAATGGTCACGGTGAATTCAAGATCAAATACAACATCAAACGTTATCGTTCGCTCGTAAGAAAACGGGGATACGACACCATATCATTTCCCGGCCTGTCAGCCTCGCCTTCCCTGAAAGTATGTTCGTTAAAAGATGTGGACAAGGCGCCTGTTGCCCTGATTGACCCCAAATATAAGTCGGTGCAGGATTTTATCACCGCAAACCTTGTGATGCCCGAAGCTGCCATAAAGCTGCATCTCATAGGAGTAGTAAAACTCCGTTTCGTAGTCGAAACCAACGGTTTACCTTCAAACATCATGGTAATCGAACCGTTGGGCGGCGGTTGCACGGAAGAGGCAGTTCGCGTGGTGCAACTGATCAGATGGAAACCGGCTGTCAAAAACAATCAGGCTGTTCGGTGCTGTTACAACCTTTCCTTCAAATTTGAACCTCCCGATGAGATCAAAAACAAGAACATCGTAAACCAGTCCAACTCAGGAATATAAGAAATTGCCCTGTTTTTTGCAACTTGCCAAATAAAGTTGACATATATTGGTTTTCAATTATCTTTGCCGCAATTTTTTTTAACTCAATAATCGCAATTATGAAAAGAATCTTACTTATTGCCATTTTATTCGGAGCAATAACAACTTATTCACAGGACACCATCAGGGTGGGCAACTGGATGATTACCGGAAAAGTCAGTTTTAACATCTCCCAGTCCTATTTCTCAAACTGGTCAGCCGGCGGGATCAGCAGCCTGACAACCGTAGGTAAATACACCATGTCAGCCAATTACCAAAAGGACAGGCACAGCTGGACCAACTGGCTTGATCTGGCGCTGGGGTACTCTCTCTATCTTGATGTAGATCCCATGAAAACGGACGATAAAATCGAATACATTACCAGTTACCAGTATCAACTGAACAACAAAAACTGGAGTTTCACCGTATTGGGGAGGTTTGCCACGCAATTTGCCAAAGGATATGATTACGGTGTTGATTCCAGCACTTACATTTCAAAGTTTTTTGCACCTGCGTATGCCGACATCGGCCCGGGTATTATGTACAAGCCCAACGACTGGTTTTTGATCAACGTCTCACCGGCAACCGGTTCATGGATCATCGTTGATGACCAACGCCTCGCTGACGACGGTTCCTTCGGATTGGAGCCTGCTGTCAGGGATACGGCGGGCAATGTGATCACTCATGCAAAGAGGGTAAGGACCATGTTCGGCGCCAAAATGATGATGGTTATCAATTATGAAATTGTGAAGAACATCACCGTTGGAACCAAACTCGAATTGTTTTCCGATTACCTTCAAAATCCGCAAAATATTGACGTCAACTGGCAGGTGCTGATTGGCCTGAAAGTCAACGACTGGCTGAATGTTGACCTGCAAACCACCTTATTGTATGATGATGATGTGATGATTCTCGATAAAAACGGGAACATCGGTCCGCGCACACAGTTCAGGCAATTCCTGATGATCAGTATCGGGTACGCATTTTAGATTCCGATGAAACGTATTGGCTTGTTATCGGACACCCATGGATTTATTCATCCCAGGGTGTCTGTTTTTCTTCAGGATTGTAATGAAATCTGGCATGCCGGCGACATCGGCAACCTGGAAACAGCAGATTCGCTTGCCAACATAAAACCGTTCAAAGCCGTTTACGG
>JAADID010000210.1:0-4789 GCA_013151505.1 Chlorobiota bacterium
CCAGAACAACAGCCGGATAACCGCCATAAGAAAGATATTCAATAAAATAACTTTCCAGTTCTTTTCGCTTGGATGAAAGATAATCCTCTTTTGAACGCATCCTGTCCAACTCTTCATTCAATTCGCCATTACCCGTTCGAAACAATAAAAATTCGTCAAAATCCATTGTGAATAGTTCAAAAAGGTGTTTTCTTCCTGCCAGAGAATCCTTGAACTTTTTATCAATATAAAAGGCGCTGCTACCCGTGGCGATAATTTTAATCTCCTGATAGTGTTTATCATAAAGCAATTTGAGGAAATTGGAAGGATTCTCAAGATATTGAATTTCATCCAACAGGATAAATGTTTTTTTTCCATTTGACCGGATAATAAAATCAAACAGGTTTTCAGGATGCTGATTTAAACGGGATAAAATAGCAGGATCTTCAAGGGTCAGAAAATAAACATCCTCACCCTTTTGCTTCAGATAGTCTTCAATCTGGTTCAGTAATGTTGTTTTTCCCGTTTGACGTGCCCCGGTAATTATCGCAAATTCCTTATCGTACGCCTGATCTGTTATACGATAAAATAACTTTCGCTTATGATTTTCCATTTGTATGATAATTCAATGCAAAGATAATTATCTTTTATGAAATGAAAAATATCCGATAATTTTCATTTCTCAAATGAAAATTATCCGAAAATAACAGGGGGCAAATGAATTTTTATAAATTGTCAGGGCGAAACAGCAAACGATAACAATCTAAATATCTTGACTTTCCCTCTGCCATTTTGTATCTTTACAAAAATTTATTGCCTTGCCCGGAAAATGCCCGATACCGCTTTTAACGACGACATTTTGCATGTTGCTAAACCTTTGCTTGTTTTCGCAGGAGAATGATCAAAATTATGTCTATATCCATTCCGTTAAAGGGATTGAAAATCCGGTGGTCACCTGTGTCTTTCAGGATTCACAGGATTTTATCTGGTACGGTTCGCTGAACGGATTATATCGTTGGGATGGCTTTAAAGCCCGGCATTTTCACCAGATTCCCGGCGACACCACCTCTCTCCCTTTCGACATAATCATTTCCATTCTTTTTGAAGATGAGGACAACCGGCTATGGATGAGCACGCTGGGTCAGGGGTTGGTAATTTATGACAAGTTCTCCGAC
This sequence comes from Chlorobiota bacterium, assembly GCA_013151505.1. GTDB lineage: Bacteria > Bacteroidota > Bacteroidia > Bacteroidales > F082 > JAADID01. The sequence goes on from JAADID010000210.1 coordinate 1,155, forward strand.
CGGTTTATAAGCAATCCGTTAACCATAAAAAACGACCCTGAAAGGATTGACCTGATATGGGTGAAATGGGCCACCAAAGACAGGGATAGTATTTTATGGGGAATCGGAGGAACAAACATTTTCTTCAGATACGACTTAAAAACCGGCGAATGCGATTTCCTGCTGCCGGAACCTTCGGACATATCAAATCCCGCAAATGAGGTTGCCGCTTTATTGTATGATCCGGTTAACCAAATCTTCTGGACAGGAACAAAGGCAGGACTCTATAAGTATAGCATTTCCGAAAACAGATTTTTCGCAGCAGCAAAAAGCAAAATAACCGAGTCCATTGAAATCACCAGCATAATTGAAGAACAACCCGGAGTAATATGGGTAGGCACTTCCACCGGATTGTTTCAGTATAACGATAATGAACAAACGTGGGAGAATTTTAACAGTACTCCCGGTGACTCTTTGAATGTTCGGGACATATTTCAAAATCCGTTGGACGGAAACAAATCGCTGTGGATCATAACGGAAGACGGCATTAAAAAATTCAACAAAAAGAAAAAGACCTTTACACATTATTCCATCAAATACCAGGGCAGGCAATTTACAACCACTCAATTTATTGCAACAAATAAAGGCAGACATCTCGATGAAAATGGCTTCCTGTGGATAGCCACGGAGAACCTGGGCGCCGCCGTGATCAACCTGAACGAAAGTCCTTTCCGGCAATACAGGATTGGGATGAATAAAACCGAAAAGGACAAAAACGGAGCCACTGCTTTTCACCAGGATGATTCGGGGAATCTATGGATAGGCACGGGATTTAACGGACTTTATAAATACGATCAAAACATGATGCCACTGGCAGCCTACCATAATTACCCGGGGGATAACAACAGTTTAAGTCATAATTATGTACAGGCAATCCTCGAAGGAACCGACGGTCATGTATGGGTCGGAACAGAAAACGGACTGAACCGGTTGGGCGAAAACGAGGAAGTTTTCCAGCATTTTCTTGATCAGCCGATTGAGTTTCAGGGGGGATTGGATTTTGTCAGGATAACTGTTCTGTTTCAGGATACGACCGGAAGGTTGTGGGCAGGCACTACACAGGGGGCATATTTTTCAGATAACTCTGCTTCAGAAGAACCGGTTTTCAGGCAATATGAAGCCATACCGTCTTATTTTACTACCATCAGTAAAATATACAGGGACAAATCGGGAAATTTGTGGTTTACAACACCTGTTTATCGGGGTATTTTCAAATTAACCGGAGAGCCCGGGCAACCAGAGGCAACGATCAGGTACAGATTAGATCCGGAGAACCCTGAAATTTTTCCTCTGGACGGCGCGCTGTCAATACTTGAAGATGAAAAAGAAAATCTCTATTTCGGTACAAAATCCGGTTTGTACAAATGGGATCAGAAAAATAATCTTTTTGAATTATTCAATAAAGAAAACGGACTGGACGCCAACATTATATACTGGATGGAAAAAGATAATCAAGGTAATTTCTGGTTGTCAACCGAGAGAGGCCTGATCCGTTTTAATCCTTCAAACCCGGGAGAAAGAAAATCGAAGATATTTACTTTTAAAGACGGTGTTCCTTTCGAGGATATCTATCCCGTTACTTTTTATAAAAGTCCCGACGGAAGAATGTATATTGGCGGAAGAAGAGGTTCGGGGAACGGGTTTTACAGCTTTCATCCCGACAGCATCAAAGCGAACACGCATATACCCAACATTGTTCTGACCGGTTTCAGTGTTCACAACAATAATTATCCTTTCAATGACAAAATGATCTCGACGGGAGGTGTAAAACTGAAACACAACGAAAATTTCATTTCTTTCGAGTTTGCCGCCCTTGATTATTTTGACCCGGAAAAAAATCAATACGCCTATTATCTCGAAGGATTTGAGAATAGCTGGAATTATGTGGGGAACCGTCATTTTGCAAATTATACAGGGGTGCCGCCCGGAAAATATATCTTCAGGGTGAAAGGCTCCAATAACGACGGTTACTGGAACGAGGCCGGAACATCGCTTGCCATCACCATCCTGCCGCCACCCTGGAAAACGTGGTGGGCTTACCTGCTTTATGCGGTGAGTGTTGCAAGTGTTTTTATTTCAATATTTTATTTTTATTTCAGAAGGAAACAATTGCTGCACAACCTTGAACTGGAGCAGGTGCAATCGGAAAAGCTGAAAGAGCTCGACAGCATAAAAACCCGGTTCTTTTCCAACATCTCGCATGAATTCCGCACACCCCTGACACTGATCCTGGGACCCTTGCAGAATATGATCGGCAGATCAACAAGCAAAAAAGATAAACGGGAACTTACTGTCATGCAGCGCAACGCCCGCCGGTTACAGCAATTGATCAACCAGTTGCTCGACCTGTCGAAATTAGAAGCCGGCAAAATGCAATTGTCTTTCTGTGAGACAAATATCGCAGAGTGGATAAAAATGTATGTGCAATCCTTCGAATCGCTGGCCAGGCAAAGGAAGATTGAACTTGTTTTTGAAGCACAACAGCCGGAGATCATCTGCTTTTTCGATCCGGAAAAACTGGCGCAGGTATTGAGTAATTTGTTGAGTAATGCATTTAAGTTTACGGAGGAAGGTGGAAAGATAGAAGTAGTAGTCTCCAACCACACCCCCCTTAATCCCCCCGAAGGGGGGAAACATTCACCCGCAGAATCGAGTTTAATTGGAGAAACCAAGTCTCCCCCCATCCGGGGGGACGGAAGGGGGGTTATAATTACCATCTCCGATACCGGCCCCGGCATCCCGCCCGAACAGATTGAACACATCTTCGACCGTTTTTACCAGGCCGATGATGCGCAAACCCGTCAACACGAAGGAACCGGCATCGGGCTGGCGCTGGTGAAAGAGCTTGTGGAACTGCACCACGGAAGCATCACCGTGGAAAGCATTGAAAACAAAGGAGCCACGTTTATCATATTTCTTCCCCAGGGAAAAGATCACCTGAAACAAGAGGAAATAGTCAGCAAACCGTCTGAAAACATTGAAATTGAACAACCTGCCGAAACCGTTGAACCGGTGGCTGACATGGAAACAACAGTAGAATCCGCAGGCAACGACTTTCCTGTCCTGATGATCGTGGAAGACAATGCGGATATGCGTCACTATATACGTGGATTTTTTGATGAAACTTACCGGATTCTGGAAGCAGCCGACGGAAAGCAAGGTTTTGAATTGGCTCTGAAGCACATCCCCGACATCATCATCAGCGATGTGATGATGCCGGTGATGGACGGTTATGCATTGTGTCGGAAAATAAAAACCGATGAGCGCACAAGCCACATCCCGCTTATCCTGCTCACTGCCCGCTCCTCCGGTGCCGACAAGATCGAAGGGCTTGAAACCGGCGCCGACGATTTCGTGATTAAGCCCTTTGATGGCAAAGAACTTCAGGTGCGCGTCAATAACCTCATCGAACAACGTAAACGGTTGCGTGACCTGCTTTACAAAAGGATGCAGAAAAGCGCCCTCACTGCCCCGGAAGACATGGAGGCCAACGGCATCACCTCAATGGACGAACAATTTCTTCAAAAACTCTATAAAACAGTATCTGTTTACTTTTCCGATCCCGAATTCAATGTGGAGGGTTGCTGCAGGGAAAG
>JAADID010000210.1:4846-7315 GCA_013151505.1 Chlorobiota bacterium
ACCGGACAAACCGCCGGGGAGTTTATTCGCATTTACCGGCTGAACCGTGCAGCGGAACTGCTCAAAAAACAAAGCGCCACGGTGGCTGAAATTGCCTACGACGTCGGTTTCAGCAGCCCTTCCTACTTCGCCGAGTGTTTCAGGAAACAATTCGGGGTGCTGCCTTCGGAAATTTGATAATCAACTTTTCCAAAGTTTAAAATTTTGGAAAAGTTCAAATGCAAAATTACTTTGTCTGATGTGGGCAATAACTGTGGTGATAAAAAAATGTGATATTATAAATAACATAGTTATTTTATACTTATATTTGCAAAATAACATAGTTGTTTAATATGTATCCAAGATATTTAACACAGGAAATCTTAAAGCATATTCATTCGAGGGAAATTATTTTCTTGCTTGGCACACGTCAGACAGGAAAAACCACACTCGCAAATTTAATATCGGAAGCATCCGGTTATGACAAAGAACACATTTTTTTCTTCGATTTTGAAGATAAGGAGTACCGGACATTATTCAACCTGAAAGATGCAGGGGTAAGTACCTTAAAAAACATTCTTCAGATCGAAGGTATCCGGTTGGATGAAAACAATCTTTTGATCCTTGATGAGATACAACTTTTGGATGATCCTTCAAACCTTTTAAAATTATTATACGATTATTTCCCGACATTAAAAGTAATTGCCACGGGTTCATCAAGTTTAAAGATCAAACATAAATTTTCCGATTCACTGGCAGGGCGAAAATCAGTTTACCATGTGGAGCCATTGAATTTCGATGAATATCTTTTGTTTAAGGGAGAAGATAAATTGTTAAAAATCAGAAATCTTTTCCTGAATGAAAAGAACAAGGATGCGCTCAAACCTGTCATTGAAAGCCGGCAACAAAAGTTTATTCGTGCCTTTGAAGAATACCTGATCTATGGTGGCTACCCCGAAGTGGTCCTGAACAACACAAAAAAACAGAAAGTGGAAAAGTTGTTCAGCATTGCAGACTCATATATAAAAAAAGATATTCGTGATATCGCAAAAATTGAAAACATCGGGGCCTACAACAATCTTTTAAAATATCTTGCCGTGAATACCGGCAATTTATTGAATGTATCTTCGATGGCAACCCTGATCGGGATTTCATTTGCTACCGTATTGAAATACTTCAGCCTTTTAAAAGAAACGTTTATTGTGGATGAGTTGCCACCCTTTTTCCTTAACAAAACCAAAGAGATATCGAAGAACAAAAAAGTATATTTCAAGGATAATGGGGTGCATAATCTTCAGATCAGGAACTTCAACAGTCTGGACCTGCGGCCGGATGCCGGGATTTTGTACGAAAACTATGTGTTCAATGCATTGACAAACAAGCATGATGTTTTGATCAATAATTATTTTTACAGAACGCAATCCAAAACAGAAATTGATTTTATTTCCGAAAAAGAGGGTGAAGTTTTATTGTTGGAGGTAAAATCGGGAAAATTCACAAAAAAACCAAAAGCACTGTTTGAGTTTGATAAAAAGTACAAACAACAATTTCTGAATATCCGGAAAATGGTTGTCAATCAATCCTATTTTGATTTCTCCGGCGACATTGACTTCATTCCTGCGTGGCTTTTGTAAACCCGGGAGGTGGAAACTCCCCCATTGGTGTCCTCACCCCTCACCCCCCCGTTGTTTGTGTCCCCAAAAACTCTTTCCTCGATGTTGGTGTCCCTTTGTTTTATACCGTTGTTGGTGTCCTCACCAACAACATTTCTGAAACAAGAGCCCGAATAACGACATGACACATTAATGGCTAAAGCCGGCTTTTGTCTAAATACCATAAATCCCTGCCATAAATGGCAGGGCAAAATATATATTTGTGATGGAAATTTTGCCCCACGCTTCAGCGTGGGGTTTAATATGGAAAGTGAATCCGGCTTTAGCCGTTAATGAGTCATATCCTGATGCTGGAGCTCGCATTCAAATATGACAAAATGGTATCTTGCCTATGAAACTGAAAATAACTACTCACGTTTAGTTCCGAGGCGTCATAGTGGCAGCTTGTGGGTGGAGACGGCGTGGGAATCCTTGACCTATGAAACAAGACTCTAAATTTTATCATTGGTTGGAGAGGACTCCCACGTCAGCCACGCCTCATGCCCGCCGTATTTCCTCGCCCGCCTGCCACAGCGCAACGGCGGGCAGGGAGCTAAACGTATAATTTTAGTTTTTTGTTTCATTGCAGTTCTAAGCGGGACGCCTGGGGCTGGAAGAATGTTTTTCATCGAAGCGTTAATTTTTTGTTATCGAATTTAACGAATTACCCGAATTCAGATTTTTCGTTTGCCAAAAATCCAATCGCGAATTAGCGGCCATTTTTTTAAACGCTTGGTTTTTTAAAACTTTGGCATTGTGCCTGTTGAATTTCTAATTTCTAATAGACCTAATTGCTCTGAACAAGTCCTAAATCCAAATTTCTAAACCGGTGCTATGT
>JAADID010000309.1 GCA_013151505.1 Chlorobiota bacterium
GCAAAGGTTTTTCTCTGAACGATTACATCGCCCTTGCACGATTTCGTAAGCATTTCATCATTCACTCCAACACCGGCCCGCCGTTTTGGCTTTCCCGCCCGCGTAAGCTTTTTTAGAAAAAGCTTAATGGTTGGTAGCGCCCCCTTGCGCGGTGGCCCGAAAATTTGCGGTGTCAGGGAGTTGCCGTGGAGGGCTGGTGCGTAAGGCAGCGGGAAGTTTCGATTCAAATTTTCTTGATCCTTTTGCTTACTTTTCTTATCAAGAAGAAAAGTAAGGCGTAGCGAACGGGATGAAATACAGACAGACCCATTCTCTTCGATTCGCTACGCAAAAATGATCGCTTTTTTGGAGAAAGCGCGAGACGAAATTTTTTAAAGTAAATATCATTTTTTTCATCGCGGGACACCGAACCTTAAAATATAGGCCTTGAAAACCAGTTATTTACATGTGTTTTTTGAAGATGTGACGAAAACAGGTGTAATCCCAACATAAATGTAATTGTGAACTTTACTTTTTATAGCATAAGTATAATACATGGCAGTAAATAAAAAAGCTCTCCCAGTGTTTCGGAAAAGCTTTTGTCTCGTACCCGAGGCCGGGGTCGAACCGGCACTCCAAAATTGGAACTGGTTTTTGAGACCAGCGCGTCTACCAATTCCGCCACTCGGGCATGATAAATTTTGGGAGTGCAAAGTTATACTTTTTTAATAACGGGCAAATATACCGGCAGCGGATTTTTAAATTGAAATTCTCTTTACTCACCATCCAATCATCCACCCATCCACCAACTTCACTAATCACCAATCACCAATCACTAATCACCAATCACTAATCATTCATCCATTCCCCCATCAAAAAATCCCCGGTATCACCTTGTAGGGCACTTCTTTGCAGTACTCATCCCAGTACTTCCCGTATTTCCGGCGACATTTCACGTCGTCGCGTTTGGCACGGTGGAATAATAAAATCGTAAGATATATCACATAAAAATAGGGCATGAAGTTTTCGAACAGGGCGGGTAGCGACCAGCACAAGGCGCCCAGTACCTCGCCCACATAATGAAAGTGACGGGCAATGCCCCACCAGCCATCCACCAACAAGATACTTTCCTGCTTTTTTCCATTGTCATCAACATATTCTGCACGAATAATCTTTGCTTTGTGTCCCCATATTTTGTAGTTCCCGTTATTTTTCCTCACGTTAATGCGCTGGCGGTTCATACTGGTTTTATTGTAAAAAGAAAGAATGCCTGCAATGATCAAAACTGCCGAAAACACCGGCCCGATATGGAGAGGATGTTTAACGAGATAATGGGCAGTTAAGGTGTAAACAGCAGGAATCCAGACCATAACACCCCAGACAATGTAATACCCCGCCCGGTCTTCCTGGATGTCCATGGTGTTGAAATAGCCCGATTCGTAAAAGAAAAAGATGCTCACGTAAATCAGTTGCAAAACAACGGAAACGATCATGGAGTCGCTGACGCTTCCGTAAAGCTCTTGCTGTTTGGCAACAAAGGAGAGGATAAGCAGCGGCCACGACATCATCCCGAAGCGGCAGTTGGTAAAATGCTTCACATTCACCCCGAAAATATGAGGATAGAGGTCGGTTCCCCAATAGTAGTCGAACAACGGGTTTCCGCTCGACCCGCTGTCGGGGGTTGTGGGCCGGTAAATACCCTTGAAGTATAGGATGATACAGAACAACCAACTGAAAATGTTCAGCGCGCCGAGGATTTCTCCAAAATGATCATAGATCATTGCCGGATTGAACACCTTCAATTGAAAACCCAGTAACCAGAACAAACCCACAGACAGAAGGAAAGCAAGAAATCCGTTGTTTTTGTAAACGGGAGTATAGCCTTTGGGTGTTGTGGGCCCGTAAACCGTTTTGCCGGGAAGTAATTTAAGGAAAATGATTTCTACCGTTACAAAAATGGCAATGATGGTCCACGCCGTTTTCGATCCCCAGAAAACCGGCGCCCATATCTGGTAAATCCCGCTGAAAAAGCCATGCTCAACAAAAAACCGGAAAAGTTCCATAAATGAGCCGTTCAGGTTCTGGCTCGTGTACCAGAAAACAATGGCTGACGGCGGTGTTAGCAAAATGATCAGTAATACACCGATATTTCTCATGAAGGGGTGATTCGTGTAATAATTGTTGTTTTTCGGGTTACTCATTTTTTAAAAATTGTCAATTTCAGGATTTAAATATAAAAGTTTTCCCTTATTTTGTAACAATGAATTAATTAATACTTTTGCAGCGCTTTTTAGTCCGATTCATTTAAAGAAAAATAACAGATGCCGTCAAACAAATCCAACGTCAGCATTTTTTCCGGCAGGGCCAGCCGATACCTTGCTGAAAATATAGCAAAAAGCTTTGGTATTGAGCTGGGAAAAAGCATAGTAACTGAATTTTCGGATGGCGAATTCCAGACCTCTTTCGAGGAAAATATAAGGGGACGCGATGTGTTCATCGTCCAGTCAACTTTCCCGCCGGCTGATAATTTTTTTGAACTTCTGATGATGATTGATGCGGCCAAAAGGGCTTCGGCAAGGAAGATCATCGCCGTTATTCCTTATTTCGGATACGGCAGGCAGGACAGAAAAGACAAGCCCCGTGTTTCCATTGCATCGAAAATGAATGCGGATTTGCTGACAACCGTCGGCATTGACCGGCTGATCACACTTGACTTGCACGCCGACCAGATACAGGGATTTTTCAATGTGCCGGTGGATCACCTTTATGCATCGAATATTTTCATTCCTTTTTTAAGAAACCTCAATTTACCCGACCTTATGCTTGCTTCGCCTGATACGGGCGGTACACGGCGGGCAGCCAGTTATGCCAAAGCGCTGAATACCGGATTTGTCATCAGTTACAAACACCGGACAAAGCCCAATGTAGTGGACGAAATCAGACTGATCGGAGAGGTAAAAGGCAAAAATGTGATCCTTGTTGACGATATTATTGACACGGCCGGAACCATCACCCGCGCTGCCGAGGTGATCATGCAGGAAGGGGCCAAATCCGTACGTGCATTTTGTACTCACCCCATTTTAAGCGGTGATGCCTACAAACGGATAAAAGAATCCCCTTTTACGGAAGTATTGGTAACCGATACCATTCCTTTAAAGCAAAATTGTGACAAGATCACGGTATTGTCAACAGCAAAATTGTTTGCCGAGGTAATCAAGCGGGTCCAAAACAGAAAATCCATTAGTTCACTATTTAATATTTCAAAGTTATAACCTTTTAATAATTAATTATTTAAATCATGAAAACAGTATCATTGAGCGGTGCGCTCCGGGCGCACGTAGGGAAAAAAGATGCTAAAAAACAAAGAAGGGAGGGGTTGATCCCCTGTGTGTTGTACGGCGGAAAAGAACAGGTTCATTTTACATTGAAAGAACTTGATTTCGGCCGTCTTATTTTTACCCCAGAGGTATATTTAATTAATCTTACCCTTGACGGGAAAGAATATAAGGCCATTTTGCAGGATGTTCAATATCACCCTGTAACCGACAAAGTGTTGCATGCCGATTTCCTGGAAATCATTCCCGGAAAACCGATTATTGTGAGGCTTCCGGTCCATTTTGTGGGTGATGTTCCCGGTGTGATTGCCGGCGGCAGGCTTGTGAAAAAACTTCGGAAGATCCTGGTTAAAGGCCTTGTTGACGATATGCCTGACTTCATTGAAATAAATATGTCTCACCTCAACATTGGAGACAACATCACGGTAAAAGAGTTGAAAGTTGACAAACTGACTTTCCTTGAGAATCCCAACTCGGTTATTGTCGGTGTTAAGACTGCACGTAGTGTAGTGGAGCTGGAACTTGAAGAAGAAGAAGAGGGAGAAGAAGGTGCTGAAGAAGGAGGTGAAGGCGGTGAAAAACCCACCGATGAAAAATCTTCTAAAGAATAAAATTCATTTCATCATTGGCTGCAAAGGGATGAAGTTGTTTATTAACTTTATCCCTTTGTTTTTTATCAGAAACTTAAAAACGGAAAATCTTGAAATACCTGATTGCAGGACTGGGAAATATAGGTGTCGAGTATGAAAACACACGGCATAATGTGGGTTTTATCGTGGCTGATGCCTTGGTGAAAGACCTGAAAGGCAGCTTTAAAGTCGAGCGGCTGGCTTCGGTGAGCAAAGTAAAATACAAAGGACGGACACTGGTTGTCATCAAACCGACAACTTACATGAACCGCAGTGGCCGGGCGGTGAAGTACTGGCTCGACAAAGAAAAAATTCCGGTTGAAAGATTACTGGTGGTGGTGGACGACATTGCTTTGCCCCTCGGAGTCATCCGGCTGAAACCAAGAGGCGGCGATGGCGGGCACAACGGGATGACCGATATTATTATCAATCTGAACACGACTGATTTTGCCCGGCTGCGGGTGGGTATCGGTGATGATTTTGCCAAAGGTTTCCAGACGGACTATGTCCTCGGTCAGTGGACCAGCAAAGAAGTCAACATCATGATCCCCTGCATCGAACTGGCCGTGGAAGCCGTCAAAAGCTTTGTTACGTTGGGGCTTGAGAAGACAATGACGGAGTTTAATAAGAATGGATAAAAAAACAGCCATAGGTAAAGTACGTTTGTACAAACAACTATTGCAAGAATATTTTGACCTTGAAAAGGACAATGACAAAGGCGGTTTTCTTGAGGAAATTGAAAAATATGGTATTGAAGTTTGATAACT
>JAADID010000280.1 GCA_013151505.1 Chlorobiota bacterium
TATCAGCGCCCGCTCGTTTTCATCCACATGCAAACAGTGTCCGAGAATGGTTTTTTCCGTGTCAAGCGCACCAAAATCATGCAGCCTTTCCGCCACGCGTTTTCCATATTTTTCAAGACAGTCTTTCTCATCAACCGGATCTTCCGCCACATGAATATGAAACCCCGACTGATATTTTTCCATCAGGCCGGCAGCTTTTTTCATGGTTTCGTCGCCCACCGTAAACGAGGCATGCAGCCCTATTAGTCCCTGATGATTTTCGAGATAGGCGGCAGTTTCAGCCAGTCCCTGCCGGGCTTTGCCCAGTCCGTCGCGGTCAGTAATTTCGTAACAGAGCAGATGGCTCACACCCACTTTTTCAAAAGCCTCCGCCATGATTTCCAGAGAGCCTCCAATAAAATTTGGCGAAGCATGGTGGTCAATCACAAAGGTCGAACCCGCTTTGGCGCAAGCCATGGCCGTTGCCAGCGCCCCGGCTTCTACCATATCCCTGTCCAGCGCTTTGTCCAGCGTCCACCAGATATATTTCAGTATTTCATAAAAATTATGCGGCGTGTGGCGGGGCGCCGGCATACCACGCGACAATGCCGAATAAGCATGATGATGACCCACAGCAAACGATTTGGTAACAAACCCGCCATTGACATCCAAAACCTCCACCGCTGCTGGAAATTTCTCCGGCGTATCCAAAAAATGAATTTTTCCGTCTTTCCCGTCTTCTACCAACAAATGTGTTTTTGTAAAAGAGAGCGTTTGCCAGTCAATATAATGGGCGTTTTTTAAAACTATTGCCATAAAATTTTCATGTTTTAACGCCATGTGTATGGCCGAAAAATCATTTTGAAACACGATTTAGTACAGCAGTCAATACAGGAGCGTTCTCTTATGGCAAAGATAAGATTGTTTTGGCAAACCGTTTCAAAACCGAAACACTAGGGCTAAATATTATTTTGAGGTGCTGGAGATTGGTTTTCAGAAACTGGATTTGTTATCTCTTTGCTAAGTATATGACAAAAATTCGCAATAGTTTTTAAATTTGTCTAAATTATTGGTATTAATCACTTTAGCCAAGCTGTTTAATCCAAACTTAAACAAACTATAAGCCTTCCGTCCGTGTTTTTTTACGGGAATTGGTTTTAAAGAGTTCAAGTATATACCAATTTTGTAAACCCAAACAAAAGTAATTAACACCAGAGAAAGTAATTTCTCAATTCTGTCAAGATCTGTCAAAAAAGGAGAAGAAGTATATGCCTCATTTTCAAAAGCAACAGCAATCTTCTCAAAAGTAACGGTTTGTACTTTGCACAAAGCAATTATGAACAGGCTAATGAACTTAATCCGGGCTAAATTTAACTCAGCTCTAAAAATTTTTACTAACGTGTCATTTAAAACACTAATTTTACTCTCAACTCTGGTATTCATGTATTAGATGTTTTGGTGATTAAAAACTTAAATACCAACTGCTTATATTGATAAAATCAAAAATTATCATGTACTAAGGTGGAAAATTAATATTAACTCTTAAAACTAATGTTATGAAAAAGAAAGCATTTACCTATTTATTCTTTTTCGCCATCCCATTCCTTGCCTTTGCACAATGGGCTGACAACCCTTACGAAAATACGATGGTCAACGACTCAACCGGATTACAGGCTGTTCCAATGGTTGTTACCAACAGCAGTGGCGAATCGTATATTTCGTGGTACTCAGCAACTGAAGGTTTTCGGTTCGATGTTTTTCTTCAAAAGTTTGATAAAAATGGATTAAAACTTTGGGATAAAGGAGGGCTGCTCATCAGCAACCATGCCACCCAAACCTGGGTTACTACTTACGATATGATTTTGGATAATGATGAAAATGTTGTTCTTGTTACCCAGGACCAACGCACCGGGAACAGCAATGTTTTTGCTTACAAAATCTCTCCTGAAGGAAATTTTTTGTGGGGGGATGACGGTTTGCAATTGAGCAACACCACAGGATTCGACCCTTCTCCAAAAATAGCCCTGGCCGACAATAACGATGTGGTTTTTATGTGGGACGACAACCCGGCTGATACCCTGCTCAATTCTACTGTAATTGTTAAGCGGGTTTCACAGGATGGCAATATTTTATGGGAAACGAACCTGGCAGACACGGCCTACGATTTTATACTTCCGCAGATATTGCACACCGAAAACGACGATTTTATAGTTTCGTGGATGACCAAATCAAATTTGCGGGACACCATTCCGGGCCAGATAAACTGGATGCATGTTTTTACCCAAAAACTGGATCTGGACGGTAATCCGGTTTGGGAAAATAACATCCGAATCGACAGTGGGCAACTGATGTCTTACCTGTCTCTTCACACCACTCCTTATTTGAACAGTGACGGTGAAGGCGGTGCCTACGTCATGTGGCAGTCATTTTACTCCCTTCAACAGGAAGGCGGTAAACCCACAACTTATGTGAACCGGCTTTATGAAAATGGTTCGCTCTGGAATCCAAATGGACGAAGTGTTTCACGCTTATTAAATAATTATCATACCGGGGCTTCAATGGCCTATTTGAGTGAGGTCGATAAACTCATGCTGGCCTGGACGGAATACCATTACGATGCAGCCGAATTGACGGACTGCTTTGGGATTTACGGGCAATTGTTTGGCTCGGATGGACAGTATTTATGGGATGAAAACGGAAAAGAGATTATTCCATTGAACTGTACGAGGGATACCAGCTATTTTAATTTGCTCTTAAGGGAATCACCCGATAATAATGCGGCGCTGGTTTACCAAAAGGATTTTTTTAGCATAAACGAAGGTGATACCGCTATTAGAGACCATGTGCTATCGGTAGCAATAGATACAGACGGAAATTTTGTTTGGTATCCCAATATTGTTCCTCTTTCACTCACCTCATCCTACAAACTGCATGCGTTTATGGGTAACCTGATCGATAACCAATGGGTAATTGCCTGGGAAGATAATATCGAAAACCCGGATAATTATTTCTATACAGGAATTTATGCCCAAAACCTGGGCGTTGACGGTGAGATTGGGCCGTTGGCAATACACACTCAACCAGAAAAACAGCTAAAGAATATTACCGCTTTTCCTAATCCATCAGCCGACCAGATTCAGATTGAATACAGCTTGCCAGCAGATGGTTTGGTAGAAATCGATTTGTTTGATGTAAATGGAAAGATGGTAAAAACCATTTATTCAGAAGAAAAACGTTCAGGAAATCATGACTTTGTATTACAAATTGCAGACCTAAAACCGGGTGTTTATTTTTTGAGGATACAACAAAATGGTACTTTTGGCTTTCATAAAATTATTCGTATTAAATGATTGGCACCTTGTTCCGTGTGAAAGAATTCCCTTTGCAGAAATATGCTTTTTTGAAACGGCGGATGATTGATTTTACATTTTAAAGTTGGTAATTTGAAATAAAATAATCCAGGTACTCCGGAATTTTGGTGCCGAGATAATAGGGCAGATTCATGAGTAAAAAAGGCATGCCACCGGGAGTTTTTGTTCTCTCAATAGAAAATTTACCGGCATACATACGCACGGCGTAGGGATGCGGAGCCTGTTCAACAAACTGATGCAGAGATTTCAACGTTCCTGTTTTTCCCGATTTTATCTCAATTGGAATGACTTTATCCCCATAGGAAAAAACCAAATCGACTTCTGCAGAAGATTGTTTCTTTTCTCTTACCCAGAAATTCGGTTTTCTGTCGTTCATTGTATTGAGGGAAATCAGTTCCTGTGTGATAATATGAGCTACCAAATTTCCTTTGTATATCGGGCTTAAATCATTTACAGGGAGCATATCCGTTTGTATTCCATTGATGTAATTCAATATTCCCGTATCAAGAAATTGTAATCGTGGCGATTTTCGCAGGTCGGGAATTAACGGAACTTCCACATCGGTTGTGGGATAAATTAATCGTATGATTTTAGCTTGGTCCAGAGATTGAAAAGCTTCACTCACCTCTCTTGAGCGATAGTTAGATCTTCCGAAGTTCTGAAACCTGATCCGTTTATCAAGATATAAATGTGCCGTTGAGATAATGTGTTTAATGACTTTTCGCTCTGTTTCATTCGAGGCGTATTTTTCTACATCATTTTGGTAGGTTCCCCAAATACTTTCGTAAACTTTAGGTAAATCTGCGATATTTTCATTTTTCAGGTATGTACTCAAAATTTCCGGCATTCCTCCAATAATAGCGTAGCGGTTAAACATCCCGAGTAATCCGGAATGAGCAAACGGCTTTATGGGGATATTGTTTAGCTGTTTTAAAAATTCAGAATGATGAAATGCTTCGAGGAACTCCACAAAATTTAAAGGATGCATGTATAAATATTCAATCCTGCCTACCGGAAAACTTTTTACTTTTTTCATGGCAAATTCCAATAATGAACCTGCCGCAATAACATGCAACCCGGGAAAATCCTCATAAAAATACCGAAGCAACTGAATGGCTCTTGGAGATTCCTGAATTTCATCAAGAAATAACAACGTATCGTTAATTTCCTCTGTGGTAATATTGTATTTTAAAAAAAGTGATTCAAGAATAGTTTTTACGTTATCATATTCATCAAAATAAAACCGGGCTTCCGGTTTTTCAAGATTAAGCAATAGGTAGTGTTTATAATTTTTACGGGCAAACTGTTCAACAAGCGTCGTTTTT
>JAADID010000058.1 GCA_013151505.1 Chlorobiota bacterium
CTTGACATCCCTTCTTCTATTGCTTACCTTTGTCCATAAGCGCTTAAATATTAACTGTATTTTAACTACATCTCTCTATGAAAACCCGTAAATTCTGCCAGGATGAAATGCCTGATCCTTTGTTGCATTTTGCCGATATCCACTGCCATCCGCACATGCGCTCATTCAACTGGCTTTACAAACCCTGGAAGCCGTCAAAAAGCGAAAAATACCACCCCTGGTGGATCATCCTTCCCAAATTCAAAAGTTCGGACAAGGGAATAAGGGCAGCTGCTTACTCGCAATGTGACCTTGTTCAGGTGACCAACGGGAACCTGAAACTGGCCATTGTTTCACTTTATCCGATGGAAAAGGGATGGGTCACCGGCCGGAAAACCGATTTGCAGGGGAAGCCCGTAAACCTTAATAACATACTGGGTGACAATTCTTTCAACGACTGGATCAGCGGCGGGCTGGGTAATGCACTGAAAGCCGTTTACAAGTGGCTCGGAAAAGACAAGGGAGGCGACCCGGCCATCCGGGATTTTCTTCAGGCAATTTATATGAAACTGCCATTCAGGAAAATCAATTTTTTCCAGAGTGAACAATACGATTATTTCAAAGAATTGAAGAACGAACACGATTACCTCCTTAAAAGAAGCGGTGTCGAAACAAGGTCGGAAATATTTATCCCTCCCATGAAAAAGCTGTTTTTCAACAAAAACAAAATCAGGAAAAAGTGTCCTGTGGAGCTTGATGCCACCGGAACTTATGTTGTTGCCAGAAACGGGGAACATGTGCGTGAAATCATCGCAGCGGGAAAAACTGCTTTTGTCCTTTCCATCGAAGGCACCAACGTATTCAACTCGCACCTGCCGGTTGAAGATGTGCTGAAAAACATCTCTGAAGTTAAAGCATGGGATGAGCCGCTGTTTTTCATCACTTTCACCCACCATTTTTACAATTACCTCGCGGGACATGCGCACAGCATTCCCGATGTAGGCACCAACCTGATAGATCAGGAAGAAGGTATGAATACCGGTTTTACGGAAAAAGGCTGGAAAGTTGTCAGGTACCTTTTGAGTCTTGATGAGAACAATAATAAAAAAGATGATTTCGAAAGGCGTATTTTGATTGATGTCAAACATTTAAGTGTCGTAGCCCGGAAAGAATATTATGAACAGATCATAAACCCCTGTTTTCAAAAAGGAGATGTAATCCCGGTAATTGCCAGCCACGTGGCTTATTCAGGCAGGGAAAACCTGCAGGAGCTGATTGACAATATCCCTAATGAAAAAGACGGGTTTATGGCGGAAAGATTCGGGCATAAATTCAATGCATGGAATATCAATGTTTGCGACGAGGATGTGATCACCATTTTCAAAACCGGCGGGCTGATCGGCATTAACCTCGATCAGCGGGTGCTGGGCATCCCGAAGGAAGACAAGGAAAACAGGGAGAAACACATTCATTATGTCTGGCAAAACATGCGGGCCATAATGCTGGCCGTGGTTGAAGCAAAAGATGATGATCTGCCAGATAAGAAAAGGGTTGTTGACCTGCTGTCACTCGGTACGGATTTTGATGGTTATGTTGATCCTGTGGATAAATATGCCACGGTGATTGATTTTGCTTTGTTGCGCCAAGATCTTGAAAAAGCCATCGCCGGTGATCCGGAAAAAGACAAATTACTTTTTGGACTTACTCCCGAAAAACTGGCTGAAAAAATAGGCTTTACCAATACCCTGGATTTTGTGGCAGAAAATTTTAAGTAAAAACAGGGATGTGTCTTTCATTTGCTTCAAGTAGCGGCGACTTCAGTTGTCGGTACATTTAATTGCCTGACAACCTGCTTCAAGCGTCTCGCTTGAAGTGTCCTCTCGAAACAGGAATACCTGTCTTTACTTTCCCCACCTGTCGGGAACGAGACTAACCCCCAAGGGATGATAAACCTAATCTGAAAACAATCACTTTTTTTGTTTCCTCCGAAATTTTAAAATCCTCCGAAACCCGGTATCCGATAATCCAGATGATCTTTCCTGCCGATTCCATCACATAAACGTTTTCTTTTTCAAACCGGTTTACCTTGCTGTCAATCAGGTAATCGCTCACCAGCTTTGCGCCTTTCATCCCGAACGGGGCAAACCTGTCGCCTGCTCTCCATTTCCGGACAACGAGAGGAAAAGTCAGTTTATCCAGATCGAAATATGCTGTTGCAGGGTCATTTTTAAAATGGATATTTTCAGGATTTTCAATAACTTCCGACTTCAACACGACAGGTGTATCAATAGCATTTCCAGGTTGCCGGATGTAAAAACTTTCTCCGCTTATTTCAGTATTTTTCCTTTTCAGGATCAAAAATTCCCTGTCTGTTAAAAGACGATAATCTGACGAATGAAATATTTTTCCCGTCTCTTTTTTTTGTAACACTTCGCATATCGAATCCGAAACATCGCGGTGAAAGCCATAATCTCTCAAGAGGTAATAAAGAAAAGCATGGTTATCAGGAGAATCCTTCACTGCCTTTACCGGAATTTTTATCTCATCACCACTGGTAAGGAAAAATTCTTTTTGCTTTTGCCCGATCAAATATTCCAGCAATTGATGATCTTCGGTCAGGTACCGGATACTTTTCCCGACCGACTGGCGGTAATCCTCTTTAATCTTTTCCAGTTCGGGCAACAAATGATGCCGGACACGGTTTCGTAAGTATTTATCGGACAGGTTGGAAGAATCTTCCCTGAATGACAGCTCACGTTCTTTTGCATATTGTTCTATTCCCTGCCGTCCTGCAAAAAGCAACGGTCTGATAATCAATCCCCGTTTTACGGGCATTCCTTTCAGTCCGGCAACACCTGATCCCCGGAGTAAATTGATGAAAAACGTTTCTATCTGGTCATCGGCATGCTGGGCGACAGCCACTTTTTCAAATACTTCACTTCGGCAGATTTCTTCAAACCACCGGTATCTGATCTCGCGGGCAGCTTCCTGGATTGAAAGTTTGTTCATTGCGGCATACTGCAAAGTATCCGTATGTTTCACAAAACAGGTTACTCCATATTTCTCTGCCAGCGAACGAACAAAACGTTCATCTTCATCCGATTCCTCACCCCTCAATTGAAAATTAACATGGGCAATGGCAATTGGATAGCCGGCCCTGTGAAACAAATCGAGCATGACCACTGAATCCACGCCCCCGCTAACGGCAAGCAACACCTTGTCGCCGGGGGAGACCAGTTCATTCTCCCGGATAAAATCCTGAAATTGTTCAAGCATAAAACAAAGATACGAAATGAAGCGGCGTAGGCACTGAGTAAACCGGAAATTAACCTCCGGCAGATTTATCTCCTTTTCTTCCCGTTTTTGCGCGGATCATCTTCCACTTCCCACGTATTGCCTGTCCGCAGCAGGTCATCTACCGATTTCAGCGGTGAGTTTTGCTTTTCGTATTCTATTGTATTCCAGACAGCATCTTCCAGTGTTTCTGTCTTCACCGAACGGATGACCCCCAATGCAGCAGGATAATCGGGAGGCATCATTTCGCAAAGCATGGTGTGAATACCCGTATCTTCTTCAAAAGGATTGTGAACAAGAAGGTCTTTTTCCGTTATACCGTTTTCACCGAGAGTGACCACACGAAGACCTTTTTCATCCATCATCAGGCCTTTGTCCATATTTTTACCAAAAATCATCGGCTCACCGGCTCTCAGAAAGATCTGGTTTTCATCTTTGGTTTCCCTCGAGGTGATCAGGCTGTGTATTTTGTTGTTGAAAATGACACAATTCTGAAGCACCTCCACGATGGAAGTTCCGTGAAATCTTGCTGCTTCCAGAAATACTTCAGTCATCATTTTGGGATTGGTATCCACAACCCTGGCAAAGAAAGTAGCCCGTGCACCGATTGCCAGTGTTCCCGGGTTAAAAGGTCTTTCGAAAGTTCCCTGCGGCGATGACTTTGTCTTCTGTCCTTTCGGTGTGGTGGGCGAATACTGCCCTTTGGTCAAACCGTATATCTTATTATTGAAAAGCAGGATATTCACATCGGGGTTACGCCTGGCAATGTGTATAAAATGATTACCTCCGATGGCCATGGAGTCTCCGTCACCGGTGATCATCCAGACACTTAATTTCGGATTGGCGAGTTTAATGCCGGTAGCCAGCGCGGCGGCACGACCATGAATTCCGTGCATTCCGTATGTATTCATATAATAAGGAAAACGGGATGAGCAACCAATTCCCGAAACCACGACAAAATTTTCCGGAGGGATACCCAGTTCGGGAAATACATTCTCAACCGAACGTAAAATGGCATGGTCTCCGCAACCGGGACACCATTTTACCATTTGGTCGCTTTCAAAATCTTCCTTGGTCAGCTGTAATTTTTTTGTATCTATTGAATCTGCCATGATTAGTCGTTTAGATATTCGTTGAACTTTTCTTTCAGTTCGGAAACCATAAAAGGCAAGCCCTGTATTTTGTTGTATTGGTCAAAAACAATTCCCGGAAACATCATCCGGAGATGATTGACAAACTGTCCCAGGTTGATTTCGCAAACCAATATTTTTTTGAAACGTTTGAGAACCTCGCCGGTATTTTTTGGTAACGGTTTGATGTGTTTGAAATGGGCCAGGCTGATCTTTTGGCCTTCTTTTCTCATTTCTTCGATGGCGGTAAGCATCACACCGTAGGTGCCGCCCCAACCGACCACAAGTACATCACCTTCCTGTTCACCCAGTACCTCAAGATCTGGGATGAAGTTTGCAACACGTTCCACTTTTTCTTCCCTGATTTCAGACATTCTCTGGTGATTGAGCGGGTCTTGTGAAACATTTCCGGTAACATCTTCTTTTTCGAGTCCGCCAATGCGATGTCTTAAACCTTTGGTTCCCGGTAAAGCCCACGGCCTGCTCAATTTTTCCGGATCACGTTTGTAAGGTTTATAGTCAGGATCATTGGCTTTGACGATCGGAGGCTTGATTGGCGGCAGGTCTGCTACGTTTGGAATTTTGAATACCTCGGAACCATTGGCCAACGAGCCGTCGGTAAGCAAGATAACCGGCGTCATGTGTTCCATAGCCAGTTTGGCTGCTTCATACGCCGAATAAAAACAATCGGCCGAACTCTGGGCTGCGAGCACAATGACGGGCGCTTCACCGTTCCTGCCGTATAATGCCTGCATCAGATCACTTTGTTCCGACTTGGTCGGCAGCCCGGTTGACGGGCCACCCCGTTGAACATTCACAATAACCAGTGGCAACTCGGTCATTACAGCCAGCCCGATGGCTTCACTTTTCAATGATAATCCCGGTCCGGATGTGCTGGTTACGGCCATGGCACCGGCAAAGCTGGATCCAATGGAAGACACAATGCCCGCGATTTCGTCTTCTGCCTGAAAAGCAATGGCGTTGAATTGCTTATGCTTCGAAAGTTCCTGTAATATCTCTGATGCAGGTGTAATAGGATAGGAACCGAGAAACAGCTTTCTTCCCGAGCGCTCGGCGGCAGCAAGCAGTCCCCAGGATGTGGCCAGGTTACCGGTAACATTTCTGTAAAGGCCTTTTGTCAAAGGTGCCGGAATGATTTTATAGGTCCTGGTGAATACTTCAATGGTATCGGCATAATTGTAGCCGGCTGTCAACACCTGTTTATTTGCCCGGATAACAATGGGATTGGTCTTGAATTTCTGTTCAAAGAATTCAAACGTCTTTTTATAATCCCTGTTAAACATATAGAAAACCATACCCAGGGCAAACATATTTTTTGATTTCTGGGCAGACTTGTTGTCGATGTTCAGGTTTTTAACAGCTTCCCTGGTCAGGGTAGTGATGGGCGCTTCTATCACGGAATGGCCGGATAGTGTCCCGTCTTTCAGCGGATTTGTTTCATATCCTGCTTTGATCAGGTTTTTCTCGGTAAAAGCATCGGTATCCACGATGATAATGGCATTGTGAGTGATCCATTTCATATTGGCTTTCAGGGATGCCGGGTTCATGGCAACCAGCACATCGGCAAGGTCGCCTGATGTATGTATATCGCTACTCCCGAAATGTATCTGGAAACCCGATACGCCGGCAACCGTACCCTGCGGGGCCCTGATCTCGGCAGGATAATCCGGGAATGTTGCAAAATCATTTCCGGCAAAGGCAGTGGAATCGGAAAACAAACTCCCGGTCAACTGCATCCCGTCACCGGAATCTCCGGCAAAACGGACTACCGCATTTTCGAGTTCAACAACTTTGTCTTTTTTTGAAACCATTCTTAAATGATATTTCGTGTATATTGGCTAAAATTTGCTGCAAAATTAATTTTATTATTCCGGTCGGTGGTACAAATCATTGCTTTTTTTTAACAGAAAAAAATTATTTGGAATTTCTTATGAATAATTTTATAACTGCTTGTTTTAGAGTTGTTTAAAAACACAGCTTATTTATACTCATTACCCCGGTGCAAATAATTAACCCAAATCATACATTAATTTTTAAACTATCTGTCAAATTCATTACGTTTTTTTGGCAAATACGTTACTCGTTTTACCGTTTTTTAAGGAATTGAAAAAAACAGTTAAACTTAACTCATCCTCGTTTTTCAATACAACTATTTGTTTGGAGGTGAAACAGGTAATAGAATTTCTATTATTCAATTTATTTAGATTAGCTAAAAATTCAACATCATATCTGATAATTTACAATATATCTGTATATATTTGCCGCCATTAATAATTTAAAAACACAAAATCATGGCTTACGTAATAACTGATGATTGTACGGCATGCGGCACTTGTCTTGACGAATGCCCTGTAGAAGCAATTTCGGAAGGTGATATTTACAAAATTGATCCTGATCTCTGTACAGATTGTGGCGCTTGTGCCGATGTTTGCCCTGTAGAGGCCATTCATCCCGAATAATTGAAGCAATAACACTTTAACCAAACCCAGACTGACCGTCTGGGTTTTTTTATTATCAACTTTTTTATTTTTAATCAATCTAAATAATTGTAAGTGGCTGTTTATTTCCTAATTTTGCAGACAATCAGGCATTGAAACCATTATGGATAAACTCGATTTTCTAAGCACAACCGACCCGGAAATAATTGAAGAGTTCTATAAGAAATTCCAATCAGACCCCCATTCGGTAGAACCGGGCTGGCGTAAATTTTTCGAAGGTTTTGATTTTGCTACGCGAAATTATCCCGTAACTTCAGGCGATGGCATTGAGACATCCGACGAATTCAAGGTGATCAATCTGATCAATGATTACCGTCGCCGGGGGCACCTTTTTACAAAAACAAATCCTGTAAGAAAACGCCGGAACTATTCACCAAACCTGGATATTGAAAATTACGGGCTTGAAAAAAAGGACCTCAAACGGACTTTCCAGGCAGGCAGGGAGATCGGTCTGGGGCCTGCCACCCTCGAAGAAATAATCAAAGTTCTTAATCAGACTTATTGCCATTCCATTGGCGTTGAGTATTTGTTTATCCGGGATGTGAAAATCGTAAACTGGTTGCAAAACCTTTTTGAAACCACCCGCAACACACCCGGTTATACAGACGAAGAAAAGAAGTTTATTCTGAAAAAATTAAGAAGGGCTGTTTTCTTTGAAAAGTTTCTGCAGAAGAAATATCCGGGACAAAAACGTTTTTCGCTTGAAGGAGCCGAAACACTCATCCCCGCTATGGATGCCATCATGGAACGGGGGGCGGAAATGGGAATCAGGGAATTTATCATCGGAATGCCTCACCGGGGGCGTCTCAATGTGCTGGCAAACATTTTGCGAAAACCTTTTGTTGATATTTTCAGCGAATTTGAAAGCTTTGAGTACGAGGACGAAAACCTGCTGGGTGATGTGAAATACCACCTCGGTTATACCATTGAGCGAAAAACCACCGCAGGAAAAAATGTAAAACTGACACTCTCGCCGAATCCTTCGCACCTTGAAGCCGTTACCCCTGTTGTTGAGGGAATTACGCGAGCAAGAATTGACCTGTTTCACAAAGGCGAATCGGATAATATTGCACCGATCCTGATCCATGGCGATGCTTCCATAGCCGGACAAGGCGTTGTGTATGAAGTGATCCAGATGCAGGACCTGAAAGGTTATTCCACAGGAGGGACCATCCACCTTGTGATCAATAACCAGATCGGTTTTACTACCGATTACCTCGACGCCCGGTCAAGCACCTATTGTACGGATGTGGCCAAAACCACGCTGTCACCCGTGTTTCATGTCAATGGCGATGATCCCGAAGCCCTTGTGTTTGCCATTCAGGCAGCCATGGAATTCAGGAATAAATTCCACAAAGATGTCTTTATTGACTTGCTTTGTTACAGGAAATACGGTCACAACGAAGGTGACGAACCCAGGTTTACACAACCTATTCTGTATAAGTTCATCGAAAAGCATCCTGATCCGTATCAGATTTATAAAGAAAAACTGATTAACGAAGGAGTGATCAGCCCGGAAGAATGTGAGAATGAGGAAAAACATTTTAATGCCAAGCTGGAAAAATATTTTGAGCAGTCGAAAGAAAGCCATAAAGCCACCATTGCCAGTTTCCTTCAGGAAACCTGGCAGGATATCTACAGGGCAAAAGATGAAGACTTTCTGGAATCGCCCGATACATCCATTCCGGAAAAACAATTACTGGAGATCACTGAAAAAATAACCACACTTCCGCCTGACAAGAAATTTTTCAGGAAAACCATCCGCATGCAACAGCAGCGCAAACAACTCGTCATGGAAAAACGGACACTTGACTGGGCCATGGCCGAGCTGATGGCTTATGGCAGCCTGGTTGTTGAAAATATCCCGGTAAGGTTAAGTGGTCAGGATGTGGAAAGGGGTACTTTTTCGCACCGTCATGCCGTTTTAAGCATCGAAGATGTTTATGAAAAATATGTTCCGCTGAATCATATTTCCGATAAACAGGCGCCGTTTATGATCTATAATTCTCCGTTGTCGGAATATGGCGTACTGGGTTTTGAATATGGTTATTCGCTGGCTTCCCCTTATTCGTTAACTATCTGGGAAGCACAGTTCGGTGATTTTGCCAACGGCGCACAGATCATTTTTGACGAATTCATCAGCAGTGCCGAAGAAAAATGGAATGTGATGAATGACCTGGTGGTTTTCCTGCCACACGGGTACGAAGGCCAGGGACCTGACCATTCCAGCGCCCGCATGGAACGCTTTCTGATACTGGCAGCGGAAAACAACATGCAGATTGCCAACTGCACCACGCCGGCCAACTTTTTTCATATTCTCCGAAGGCAGTTGAAACGCCCTTTCAGAAAACCGTTAATCATTTTTACACCCAAAAGTCTGCTGCGACACCCGCGTTGCATTTCACCCGTTGATCGTTTTACAAAAGGTGGTTTTAAAGAAGTGCTGGACGATGAGACGGCTGATCCCGGAAAGGTAACAAAACTGGTATTTTGCACGGGAAAAGTCTATTATGATTTGCTGGCTGAAAAAGAAAAACTCAAAAAAGAAACCGTTGCGCTGATCAGGGTTGAACAATTGTACCCTTTTCCCAGGCAACAACTGCTTAACCTGAAAGCAAAATACAAAAAAGCCACGCACTTTATCTGGGCACAGGAAGAACCCATCAATATGGGAAGCTGGGAGTTTGTGAGAAAAAATATGGAACCCGATCTAAATTTGAAGGTAATTGCCCGGCCAGCGAGCGGCAGTCCTGCAACCGGCTCATCCAAATTCCATGTTATTCGCCAGCAAAAGATCATTGATAAAGTATTCGAAGAATGCATTTGCCCTTATCTTCATGAAGAATGTGCCATGGTCTGTATCGGAAATAAATGGAAATCATTTGAAAAAGAATTACAGGAATTGCATGTGGATCAAATTGACAGTAAATTTCATTCAGGAATTAAACCTTTGAAATAAAATAAAAATGATTGTTGAAATAAAAGTCCCCAGTCCGGGAGAATCCATCAATGAAGTACAAATAGCAAGCTGGCTTGTCGAAGACGGTGAAACGGTTGATAAAGATCAGGATATTGTTGAAATTGATTCGGATAAAGCCACTCTGCCCCTGGCTTCACCGGAAGACGGAAAGATAACGATTCTGGTTGAGGAAGGTGAAACCATTGGAATAGGAACGGTGATCGCCACCGTGGATACGGAGCAAAAAGGGAAAAAGAAAAAAGTACCTTCTCAGGAAAAAGCAGAAGAGAAAGCTGCCGGAGATAAACAACCGGCAGAAAAACCCGTTGCAGAAAAACCGGCAGAAGAAAAGGAAACTGCAAAAACAGAACCTCAACCTGAAAAAAGTGAGATGGACCTGATCGTTTCGCCACTTGCCCGAAAACTGATGGAAAGCCGGAACATCAGCGGACAGGACCTCGTGGAATTTTTTAAACAATACCGGATCAGCAAACAGGATGTTGAGTTTTACATAAAACAAAAGGACAAAGCCTCTGCTGCAACAGCATCGCCGGTGGCATCAGCCTACTGGACTGGAGAACGCACGAGCGAAGTGAAAAAAATGAGTATGCTGCGGAAAAAGCTGGCACAACGGCTGGTTTCGGTAAAAAACGAAACGGCCATGCTTACGACATTCAATGAAGTGAACATGACACCCATCATGAATATCCGTGCCCGTTACAAAGAGATATTTAAAGAGCAGCATGGTGTTGGTCTTGGATTCATGTCTTTTTTTACCAAAGCGGTAACCGAAGCCATTGCCTACTTTCCGCAGATCAATTCACAGCTTGACGGAGACGAGGTCGTGTTTTTTAATTATGTGGATATCAGCATTGCCGTCAGTGGTCCGAAAGGGCTGGTGGTTCCGGTAATTCGTAATGCTGAAATGCTCAGCCTGGCAGAAATCGAGGCCAAAGTGAAGGAGCTTGCGGTAAAAGCCCGCGAGAACAGGATCACGCTGGAAGAAATGCAGGGAGGGACATTTACCATCACCAATGGCGGCGTTTTCGGCTCCATGTTGTCCACTCCGATCATTAACCCGCCGCAAAGCGCGATTCTGGGTATGCACAATATTGTGGAACGTCCTGTGGCTGTGAACGGAAAGGTGGAGATACACCCGGTCATGTATGTGGCGCTTTCGTATGACCACCGCCTGGTTGACGGCAAAGAATCGGTGAGTTTCCTGGTCAAAGTGAAAGAAATGCTGGAGAATCCCGAAAGAATGCTCTTTGGCGGTAAGGACGGTATCGAGGTTTTGCTTGGGTTGTAAAACCTTTTTCACTGCCAGCCCCCTGCTTTAAGCGTCCACGCTTAAAGCAATTTGTATCAACACTGGGCTTCAAATATTGACACTTGAAAGGCAGGACCAGGAAGATTCCAACAGTGATTAAAACACAGAAAACATTTTAAATATGAGTAAAGAAAAATACCATATCAAAAACCCCACGCTTATCAAAGCAGAGGGAAACAAAATCATTGAAGAATTTATCGGGAATGTGAACACCCGGACTTCTGACATCAGCATTGCCAGGATGAAAAGCCCTCCCGGATGGCAAGAGCCACCGCAACAACCTGATTTTGACGAATACACGCTGGTTTTGAAGGGGGCTTTGCATGTGCAAACCGGTAACCGGGAATTCATTGTAAACGCCAATGAAGCTTTCATCGCTAAAAAAGGAACTGAAATCCGCTACAGCACACCCGGCCCCGAAGGTGCAGAATATATTGCCGTTTGCCTGCCTGCTTTTTCACCTGATACGGTGCACAGGAAGGAATAACAGATTACTCACAACAGTTCCTTCAGCTCCCATAGATCCCGGATGCAATAGGTGCTGTTGGTTTCTTCATATTTCCGGTCAGGGTCAAATAAAACCTGATCCATGCCTATGTTTTTTGCCCCTTCAATATCTACTTCAGGATCATCTCCTATCATCAGGCTTTCGGAAGATGAGGCGCCGGCTTTCTGCAAAGCATAAATAAATATCCTTTCATCGGGTTTTTTAAACCCTGCTTCTTCCGAGGTGATCACTTCCAGAAAATATTTACCCAGCCCAGATACGGCAAGCTTTGTGGATTGAACTTCATTGAAACCGTTGGTAATGAGATGAAGTTTATATTTGGGTTTCAGGTATTCAAGTACCCGGAAGGCGTTGGGAAATAAACTCACCTTGTGCGAAATGAGGGAGAGATAATCTTCACCGATGCGTCCGGCCAGATCCGGGTCTTCAATCCCGAAATCCTTCAAAGTCATGTGAAACCGCAATCCGCGAAGCTCTTCCTTTTTAATATCGCCAACCCGGTACCTAGCCCACAATTCGTTGTTGTGGATGGTGTAATACCGGTGAAAATCATCAACCGAGGCAATGCCTTTCCCTGCCAGGTTGTATTTACGATAGATATCTTCAAAAGCCAGCCGGGTGCTCCCGTCAAAATCCCAGAGGGTGCGGTCCAAATCGAAAAATAGATGATTATATTTTGAAGGCATAATTTTTATGTTGATGGGCAAAAGTAAGGAAAATGGGGGATGGTTTTATGGCACAATGATTCGATTGGTTGATTGTTCAATGGCCCGGTTGTTCGATGGTTCGTTTATTTGATTATTCAATGGTTTTATTGTTGAGTCCACTCCAAAAAGCCATTATTTCCGGAGAGTTCTTGATATTCTTTTACTCCCCTGAAATCAGCACATTTAGCTTAAAAAAACCTGTGTGAATAATTTTAACAACAATTTATTAAGTTAAATATTATCTTTGCGCTGAACCGTAATCAATCATAGTTTCCGAGATGAAAAAAAATTACCTTTTCAGTTTCATTACTGCCTTGTATTTGTATGCAGTTTTTACCCCTTTTCAGGCCAATGCCCAGTTCAATTTAACCATCACACAATGTGCCGATTCGGCTGCTGTTGTTGCATTGATTGACAGCGTCTTTCTGGAAGGCGTAAATCCTTCCCAGATCAATAATATTACGTTTAAAGGAAATCCCGGGGCTGTTGGCTATTTCTCAGGTGGATTTATTTTTGGTTTTCAGCACCCGGAGGGAATAATCATGTCATCTGGTTTTGCCGAAACATTGGCTAAATCTAATAATTGCGCTGCTCAAAATGCGAGCGGAAGTACCGGTGGCGGCTCAGACCCTGATTTAAATGCACTTACCGGTCTGGGCATTAATGATGCCTGTGTTATCGAATTTGATTTTAAACCTTCGGGTGATTCGGTAAAGTTTAATTTTATTTTCGGATCTGAGGAATACCATGACTGGGTAAACACTCAGTTTAATGATGTTTTCGGGTTTTTCCTGAGCGGCCCTGGAATCAATGGTCAATTTACTAATGGTGCAATTAATATTGCCGAAGTTCCGGGTACACACAACCCGGTGTCCATTAGTAATGTGAATTGTGGCAATGTTGGCCCGGGTTGTGATATACCACTGGGTGACGGGCCGGGCTGCCAATATTTACACGACAATACGCAGCAGGCTCAGGGTAGTTTTTCACAGATAGCTCTGGACGCATACACTCTTCCTTTTGTTGCCGATAATGAAGTACAATCCTGTCAATGGTTTCATATTAAATTGGCGATAGGGGATGCTGGCGATGCAGCTTATGACAGTGGCGTTTTTCTTGAAAAGGGAAGTTTCGATCCGGGAAATGTTTCCGAAGAAACTCAATACACACATCCCACCGTGGATTCATTGTTGTTTGAAAGCTGCAACAACCACGAAGCCATTCTTTATTTCGGGATCGGTTCACTCAGAACATCGGATTACAGGATCCCTTTTAAGATTGACACAATGTCCACCGCTACAAGGGATGTGGATTATAGTCTTTATACCACAACCCCTGGCGATACCATCGTTATCAAAGCGGGCACTTTAAAGGATTCGATCATTATCAAACCTTATTCTGACAATGAAATTGAAGGTACTGAAGATATTTATCTGATATTTAATTCGGTCATGTGCGGTTTCGGAACCCCCGATACGGTAAATATTAAAATTGCCGACCTGCCCGAAATGCCGGATACCAATATGGTTTTTGCAGGTTATTGCGAAGATACACTTACATTGGATTTTGGTAACAATATTGGCGGAGCCCCGCCTTATTATTTCAACTGGTACACATTGAACAAACATACGCCCACAGTGGAATACGTACCATCGGGTGGTAATTCGTTTTTTGTTCCTGCGGTAATTTACGATACCTGCGGTCAGCAGGTTTCCGATACGGCATTTGTTGTTGTTCCCGACCTGGTCCCCGATGCCGGGCCGGTCAAATCCATGTGTAACCAGGACAGCGTACAGTTGGAAGGCAGCGCCCCGGGAGCACAGGACTGGGTGTGGTCGTCCATACCCCTTGATCCGTCACTTTCGGGAAAAGAAGATTCCCTGCAACCGTGGGTTGCACCCATACAGGAAACGATGTATTTGTTGGATGTTTCGGATAATTGTACCAACCAGGCTGTTGATACTACTTACGTAACACTCAATGAGGCTGTTGCCGATGCGGGTGATGACCAGGGGATGTGTTTTGGCGATACCGTTTATCTCTCATGCAATGTGGGTTCAAGTTATCTGTGGACCGCCACGCCGCCCGACCCCAGTCTGAGCGGACAGGAAAATAACCGGAATATTGCAGTCAGCCCTGCAACAACAACCATATACACGGTTACGGTAGAAAACGAATGCGGCTTTTCCGCTTCTGACAATGTGATGGTAAACGTAACCCAGTTGCCCAATGCCGATGCCGGACCCAACGGTGCGGTTTGCTTCGGTCAGTCATATCAGTTAAATGCATCGGGAGGAGAGCATTATCAATGGTCATCAATTCCCAATGATCCTTCTTTGTTTGTAAACGGGCAGGATACTTTACCCAATCCGGTGGTCACACCGCCAACCCAGGAAAATTATCGTTACTATGTCCAGGTTTGGGACCAGTGTATGAACAGCGACTCAATGGTGCTTCAGGTAGATCCTGTGCCGAGTGTGACCGTTTCGGTTGACAACGATTTTCTTTGCTTTGGCGAGTCGGCTACCCTCACGGCAAACGGAGATGCCAATTACACATGGACATCCGAGCCTTACGACCCAAGCCTCATCGGACAGGAAAACAATACTGTAATTACGGTCACTCCTGACACCACAACGGTTTATACACTTACTGCCGTCGTGGCTGGATTTGATTGTCCGGCAACGCTCAAGCAAACTATTACGGTCAAACCGGAAGTTACTTCTACTTTCCAGCTACAGGATTATTCCACCTGCGAGGGTGAAGCTTTCTCGATCCAATATACAGGAAACGCAGGTAACAATGCAACTTATGACTGGAATTTCGACGGAGGACAGATCCTTGCCGGTTCGGGAAGCGGCCCCTATGATGTTTCATGGGATACCGAAGGAACAAAAACCATTACCCTTACGGTTACCGAAGACGGATGTATCAGCCAGCCCACAAGCCAAAATGTTGATGTCCTTAAAACACCGCAACCGCTTTTTGAAGCCGATGTTTTGCAAGGTTGTGATCCGCTGGAAGTCAATTTTTCAAATAACTCGACAAATCTAAGTGATAATGTCACCTATCTGTGGTCTTTCGGAAACGGTGATGAAAGCAGTACCAACAGCCCGACTTACACATTTAACGACCCGGGTACTTATACGGTTTCACTGACCATCACCAACGATGGAATTTGTTCAAATATCAATACACAAACAAGTTATATCACCGTTAATGAAACACCCGTTGCCGATTTCGATGCCGTTCCTCCCGAAACAATCCTGGAAGATGCCACCATTAATTTCACCAACAATTCTTCCGGAAACGACCAGTTGACTTATCAATGGGATTTCGGTGACGGCTCGACATCAGGAGAAAAGAATCCTTCGCATACTTACACTGCCACAGGTACCTATACCGTCGTGTTGACCACTACTACGCCTGACGGTTGCGAAAGTGTAATGGAAAAAGAAGTGATCGTTCATCCAAACTTTGCCGTTTATGCTCCTACTGCGTTTACGCCCAACGGGGACGGGTTGAATGACAAATTTGAAGTAAAAGGCGTTGGTATCAAGCAATTTAAGATTCAGATATACTCACGCTGGGGAGACCTTATTTTTGAGTCGGATAACCTGGAAGATTACTGGGATGGTAAAAGTCCGGACGGGAAACTGGTACCTGCGGGAACTTATGCCTACGTTATTTATTATACCAGTATGCTGGATAAAGATTTTACGAAAAGGGGTTCTGTAACGGTAATGCATTAAAGAGGCCTTTTTATGTCAAAAATAAGAGTAGCCATTAACGGCTTCGGAAGGATCGGCAGGATTACTTTCAGAAAAATACAGGAAAACGGTAATATGGAAGTGGTTGCCGTGAACGACATCACCGACTCCGCAAACCTGGCTCATCTTCTGAAATACGATACGTTGCACGGACGTTTCAACGGCACGGTGAAACACAATGGTGACCACATGCTTGTCAACGGTAAAAAAGTGCTGGTCTTCAATCAACCTGATCCCGGCAAGCTTCCATGGAAAGAACTGAAGATTGATGTGGTCATTGAATCCACAGGTGAGTTTGTTGAACGGGACCAGGCCATCAGACATGTTGAGCAATCCGGTGCCCGCAAAGTCATCATCTCGGCACCTGCCAAAGGCGAACGCGAAAACGTAAAGTATGTGGTATTAGGCGTTAACGACCATATCATTGACAAAAATGACGTGATCATTTCCAATGCTTCATGTACGACAAACAATGTGGCCCCCCTGATCATGATCCTGGATGAACGCTGGGGAATAGATAAAGGTTTTATGACCACCGTTCATTCTTACACCAAAGATCAGAACCTTGTTGACGGACCCCATAATGACTGGCGGCGGGGCAGAGCCGCCGGATATTCCATTGTTCCTACCACAACAGGGGCGGCAAAAGCAGCCACGAAGATATTTCCCCACCTGGAAAAAAATCTGGGAGGCGCCGGTATCCGGGTACCTGTCATTGACGGTTCGCTTACCGACCTGACCTGTACCGTGAGAAAATCCACAAGCATCGAAGAGATCAATGCTGCCTTCAAAGAAGCTGCCGAAGGGAGGTTAAAAGGCATTCTCGAATATACCGAGGACCCCATTGTCTCAATGGACGTGATCGGCAATCCGCATTCTGCTGTTTTCGATGCCAACCTGACGGCCGTACTGGGAGATAAAAACAAGCTGGTGAAGGTGGTTGCCTGGTACGATAATGAGGTGGGCTATTCAAGCCGGCTCGTGGAATTGATCGGGAAGTTTGTGTGATTTTATTACTGCTTCAAGCGTCCCGCTTGAAGCTTTACATGATGCATGAATCAGTCGCAGTTTAATTATCTTTCTGAAAATACTCTATCCTCATCTTCCCATTCTCAAACACGCCATAGGAAAAATGATTGATCCAGTCGCCCAGGATAACTACCTCGGCTTTTTCAGTGATTTTTGTTTGCATGGGAAGATGACGATGACCAAAAATAAAATAATCCACGTCGGGATACAAGGCTGCTTTTTTCCTGGCATATTGAACCAGCATCTCATCGTCAGATGAAGTATTGTTATCTTCTTTTCCCTCTTTCGATTCATTGGCGAGGCGGCTCTTTTTTGAAAAATACAAGCCCATTCTGGCTCCCAGGTCGGGATGCAGCCATCTGAACAGAAACTGATTGGGTTTGAATTCAAATACTTTTTTCAGCATTTTGTAACCTTTATCACCCGGCCCCAGTCCGTCTCCATGAGCCAGAAACAGTTTCTTGCCGTCAAATTCACGGATGACCGGCTCCCTGTGAAGTTGAACATTGAGTTCCTTATTCAGGTAATCAAAAGCCCACACGTCGTGGTTGCCCCTGAAAAGATGGACGGGAATTCCTTTGTCCGTTATTTCTGCAATTTTTCCCAGTAACCTGACGTATCCTTTTTGTACCACAAACTTGTATTCGAACCAGAAATCGAAGATGTCTCCCATCAGAAATATCTCGTCTGCATCCGAAGCAATGGTGTCAAGCCATTTGACAAGCAATTTCTCACGCTTCAGGCTGCTTTCATAATCGGGTATTCCGAGATGAAAATCAGAGGCAAAATATAACCTGGTCTTTTTCAAATCAAGCGGTTAACGATTTCAGGGTGTAAATTTACAAATCTGTTATAATTGAGAAATTTAGATGCAAGAGGCAAGATTTAAATATTAGACTGTTAGATATCAGACTGTTAGACATTAGACTCTAAACTCCAAACTCCAAACCCCAAACTCCAAACTCAACACTCCTTATACCTCTCTCACCAGGTCTTTGATAATGACATTCAGCATGGGAGCGACATGCGAAGCGGCATCCACTACTTCGTCGTGCGATATTTCCACAATCTTACCTTCCACACCGAGGTCGGAGATTACCGAAACCGCAAATACCGGCAGCCGCATGTGACGGGCTGCAATGACTTCAGGCACGGTGGACATCCCCACGGCGTCGGCGCCCAAAGTACGGATATACCTGTATTCGGCAGGTGTTTCATAAGTAGGCCCAGTTACAGCCGCATAGATGCCGGTTTTAAAATTGATGCCATGATGCCGGGCCACTTTTTTGGCTTTGCTCAGCAATTGCTTGTCGTAAGCTTCGCTCATGTCCACAAAACGCGGACCCAGGTCACTGTGGTTGGGGCCAAGTAGCGGATTGGGCATCAGGTTAATATGATCGGTGATGAACATAATGTCGCCTACCATAAAGTCAGGGTTCACGCCACCGGCAGCATTGGAAACAAACAGGCACTCAATACCCAGTTTTTTCATAATCCGGACGGGGAAAATCACTTCTTCCATAGTGTAACCTTCATAATAATGAAAGCGTCCCTGCATGGCTACCACGTGAACACCGTTTAACGTCCCGAATATCATTTGCCCCTTATGTCCCTTTACCGTGGAGACCGGAAAATTGGGAATATCAACGTAAGGGATTTTCACATCCACTTCAATTTCATCGGCCAACAGGCCAAGCCCGCTACCCAGTATGACAGCGATTTTTGGCTTTTGCCCGGTTTTTTTCAATATGTATTTAACGGTTTCCTCTGTTTTGCTCAACATAATCTAAAATTGCTTTATTGAATTCATATTCATCCTCTTTGTTTATTTTCATCCGCACGGGAAGGTAATAAACAGGTAAATTTTTCAGGGCGCTAAAGTAGGGAGAATCCTTCAAACGCATCATATCTTTTTCGGTTGTGACAATGATCTTGTTTCGCGTAAAAATATTATCAAAAGTTCTTTTTACCAGTTCCATATCTTTCCGACGGTAAACATGATGATCTTTAAAATCAATAACTTGTGTTTCGCGGCACTTTCTCTCAAGGTGTTCTTGTAACGGATAGGAATTGGCAACGCCCGAAAATAAGACAATGGCATTTAATTTTTCAGGCGGTTGTTGTTCTGTAAATTCATTTGCCGGCAACAATTTGTCGTATTTCAAATAGGAAAAAAATACTTTCTGACGATCAACAGGTTTCAACAGGTTAGTTATCCTTTTCCTTGTAATTGGCGATAAAACTTTCGGTGCTTTTGTAACCAGGATAATATCGGCACGTCTGGCGGCCGTTTTAACATCGCGCAATTTACCTACCGGGATAAGATAATCTTCCATATACAAGTTGAAATAATCGGTGAGGAGGATGGATATACCGGGTTTGACATAGCGATGCTGGAAAGCGTCATCCAACAGGATTACATCCAGCGCATCGTTATTTTCCAGTAACGAGTGTATTCCATGAACCCGTTTTTCGTCAACGGCAACGGTTACCTTATTTCCGAACTTGTTCAGGTATTGCATGGGTTCATCGCCAATTTCCGTTTGCTTCGAAAACTGATTGCCTTTGATAAAACTTCTGGTCTTGCGCTTGTATCCCCTGCTTAAAACAGCGACATTGTAAAAGGGTAACAACAATTTGATCAGGTATTCTACCAAAGGGGTTTTTCCTGTTCCGCCGACACTTATATTACCCACTACAATCAGGGGAATGGAAAACTGTTCCGAAGAGAGAATCCCGACATCAAAAAACCAATGCCTCAATCTGACGGCTATACCATAAAGCCATGCAAAAGGAAATAAAATTATTTTCCAGGATCCCATGCTAAACCTGTATAAAAAAGTATCTCCCGAATATCAAATTATTTAACTTCGTTGAAAATTTGGAACTTACCAATCCGCGCTGAAAATTACAAAAAAGTTGCATTAAAACAACATTTTAGATTAAATAGTTCGTTATGAAGATAAAAGAGATAACAAACCGGCTTGAAGAATATGCCCCGTTAACATTGCAGGAACCTTATGACAACGCCGGCCTGCTGACAGGTTCACCTGACGGGGAAACAAGCAAAGTGCTGATCACGCTGGATGTAACTCATGAAGTTATGGACGAAGCCATCGGCAAAGGTTGTAACCTGATCATTGCCCACCACCCTTTGATTTTCAAAGCACTAAAACGCTTAACAGGTGATGATGAAACCCAGCAGCTCATCATAAAAGCCATAAAAAACGATATTGCACTCTATGCCATACACACCAACATTGATAATGTGATTGACGGCGTTAACGGAATGCTTGCGCAAAAACTGGGATTGAAAAACATCCGTATTCTTACAACAAAAGAGGGCGGACTGAAAAAACTGGTCACTTTTTGCCCTGATAACTATGCCGACAAGGTGAGGGGGGCGATCTTTCAGGCGGGAGGGGGGCATATCGGCAATTACGACAGTTGCAGCTACAATCTGAAAGGCGAAGGCACATTCAGGGGGTTGGAAGGTGCCAATCCCTTTGTTGGTAAAAAAGGGGAAATCCATTTTGAAAAAGAAACACGTATCGAGACCATTGTCCCGGATTATAAAATCAATGCGGTCATCAGAGCCATGCTCGAAGCGCATCCGTATGAAGAAGTGGCTTATGATGTGTATCCGCTGGATAACGAAAACAACAGGACGGGTGCAGGGATTATCGGAGAGCCTGAAGATAATACCGGAGAGAAAGAATTCCTTGAAAGAGTAAAAAGGATTTTAAAGGCGGATGTCATCCGCCACAGCCCGTTGAGGGGAAAGAAAGTGTCGAAAGTTGCCATTTGCGGAGGCAGCGGCAGTTTTCTCATTCAGCAGGCTTACCGGGCAGGGGCTGATATTTTTATTACAGGTGATGTGAAATACCATGATTTTTTCGGCTATGCCGGGAGGATGGTCATTGCCGATGCCGGACATTATGAAACAGAGCAATTTACAAAAGAGTTGATCTATTCAGTTTTAAAGGAAAATTTTCCTAATTTTGCACTCCTTATTTCGGAAGTAAATACAAATCCGGTAAGAATCTTGTAAATAACTGAAATTAAATATATTATGGCGCCAAATAAAAAAATGGAAACTGAAGAGGTCAGTGTAGAACAAAAGCTAATTGCACTTTATACGCTTCAGCATATTGACTCACAGATTGACAAAATCAAAATTATCCGGGGTGAACTCCCGCTTGAGGTTCAGGACCTGGAAGATGAAATTGCCGGGCTGGAAACAAGGATCAAGAATTTCAACACTGAAATTGAAAAGCTTGAAGATGAGATCAACGAGCGGATTAACACAAAGAAAGAAAGTGAATCGCTGATCACACGGTACAAAGACCAGCAGATGAATGTCAGGAACAACCGTGAGTATGACGCACTGACCAAAGAAATTGAATTCCAGGAGCTGGAAATTCAACTTGCTGAAAAGAAGGTTAAAGAAGCCAATGCCAAGATAGAAAGCCTGAAAGCCGATATCGAAGAAGCGAACAAAACGCTGGAAGAAAGAAAAGGAGACCTGGTTGCCAAAAAATCGGAACTCACGGAGATTGTCGCCGAAACGGAAAAAGATGAGCAGGAACTGATCAGGAAATCGCAGGAAAATGAGAAACTGATCGAGGAACGGCTGCTGACGGCTTACAAGCGGATCAGGAAAAATGCGCGCAACGGACTGGCTGTCGTTCAGGTTGAGCGTGATGCCTGCGGCGGTTGTTTTAATAAAATCCCTCCGCAGCATCAAATGGACATCAAAATGCACAAAAAGATCATTGTCTGTGAATACTGCGGCAGGATCCTGGTTGACAGCGATGTAGCCAAAACCGTCAATGAAATGATGAAATAAGTTTTAAGTTTTTGGGTTTATCTTTTCAGCATTTCCAGTAATTTCGGGAGGGCTGCTTCGGCGGCGGTTTTTCCTGATTCTATGATCTCGGGCATGTGTTTTACCGAAGCCCAGGAAAACCTGCGGGAGGACGGCCTTATCACCATATCGGCGCCGGCAAGGCGTTCCCTCGCCAGTTGGAAAGCAAGAATGGTCTGCGAACGGTCAATGATGCTTAATCCGTTGGTCAGCGGTTCGATGTTATCAAGGCTTTTTGTCACGTCAACGGCGATGACATATTCGGAACCCTGCCCGCGTGCAACATAGACGGGAACAAGATCGGAAATACCTCCGTCAACCAGCCTGGCGTTAAATCTTTCGACGGGAGGAAAAATTCCCGGAATGGAAGAACTGGCGATAACGGCTTTTTTCAAACTTCCTTCAACGATTACGGTTTCACGGCCAGAGATAAGGTCGGTGGCAATGGCAGCAAATTTTATAGGCAGTGATTCAACAGGATCGTCAGGATATTTTTTGAATATCCCGTTAACCACTGAATCGTTAATGACGGATGAGTATCGCCACATCCGTAAAAAAGAGAGATTCCGCTGGGCGCTGTTGACGATTTCCTTCCAGTAACCTGACACTTCTGTTTCGGGGTCAAAAGCGTCAAGGTTGAGGTTTTTAAAAACGGTGCTTTCAACCAGGTTGTAGATAAAGGATTCCACTTTATCCACGCTTTTGTATTTTGCGTACAGCCCGCCGATTATGGCGCCAATGCTGGTGCCTGAAATCTGGTATAAGGAAATGTTGTTTTCCTCAAGTGTCCTTAATACGCCGATGTGTGCCAGCCCGCGGGCTCCCCCGCCACCCAGTGCAAGTCCGATTTTCATCTCTTCTCCTTTCGCAGGTAAAGGTAATGATTTTAAAAAAAACCCGAAGGCTGTTGAAAAGAAGGAGAAAAAACGGCCGGTTGACAGGAAAGACACATTTTAAGTGGCCCGACTGCTGAAAAAAAAACCGGATGATCTTCACCCGGTTTTTAAAATATATTATGAAGAAATTGTATTATGATCCCAATGCCATACGTTTAAAGGCCACAACGGTAAGCTCTTTATCGGCTGCTTTCAGATACTGGCCGACAGTTTGCTTCGAATCTTTTATAAACGCCTGATTCAGCAATGTGCTTTCCTTAAAAAATTTGTTCAGTTTACCGATGGCGATCTTTTCGAGGATTTCTTCGGGTTTGCCTTCCTGGCGTGCCTGATCTTTACCGATCTCAATTTCATGATCAATAACTGATTGCGGAACGTCGTCTCTGTCAATGGCAACAGGTGCCATGGCAGCAATCTGCATGACTACATCTTTACCCACCTGGTCAAAATCACCGGCTTTGTTCAATCCGGCAATTGTTGCAATGCGGTTGCCCGGGTGAACATAGGCGAAAACCATCGGCGCTTCCACTGTTTCGTAACCACCCAACTGGATTTTTTCGCCGATCACACCTGTCTGGTCCATAATGGTTTCGTCAACCGTGCGTCCGTTCAACTTCAGCGCTTTCAATTCGTCAGCATTTTTGGCTTTGTTTTCTATGGCAAGGTCAAGAACAGATTTTACGTAATCGATAAAGTCACTGTTTTTGGCAACAAAATCGGTTTCGCAGTTGATCATGACAACGGCAGCAAAAGTTTTGTCATCGTTTACTTTTGCAAGCACCACTCCTTCGTCTGCTGCCCGGTCAGCCCGTTTGGCGGCAATTTTCTGTCCTTTCTTACGCAGGATATCAATGGCTTTGTCCATATCGCCGTCGCTTTCCACGAGGGCTTTTTTGCAGTCCATCATACCGGCGCCGGTCCGTTTACGCAGTTCGTTTACTTGTTGAGCTGTGATTTTCATTGTATTTCAATATTTTTATAATTAACTTATTTTTTTGAGATAGTCTTTCTCGGCCTTTTGGGCTTGACTTCTTCTTCTTTGTCGCGCAGCTTGTGAATTTTGGGTTCGCTTTTTTTCTTCCTGATCAGCTTTTCTTCTTCTGTTTCTTCAATATCCAGAACTTCTTTGGCTTCTTCCTTTGCCCGTTCGGCTTCTTCGGCGGCTTGTTTTTCTTCGGCAGCCTGTTTTTCGCGGGCGGCTTTTCTTTCTTTCAACCCTTCGGCGATAGCCTGTGTCATGGCATTCACGATCAGGGCAATAGATTTCGAAGCGTCATCGTTGGCCGGAATGGGGAAGTCAACGATCGTGGGATCGGTATTCGTATCCACCATGGCGAAAACAGGGATATTCAGTTTACGGGCTTCGGCGACCGCTATTTTTTCTTTGTTGATATCCACAACAAAAAGTGCTGCCGGAAGGCGGCTCATATCGGCAATACTGCCCAGGTTCTTTTCCAGTTTGGCACGCTCGCGCGTGATGTGCAGCCGTTCCCTTTTCGAGAGGTTCTTGTATGAATTTGTCGTCATCATTTTATCAATGCTTGACATTTTACGTACGGCCTTGCGGATGGTGGCAAAGTTAGTCAGCATGCCGCCCGGCCAGCGTTCGGTAACGTAAGGCATGTTCACTTTTTTTACAGCTTCGGCAACAATGTCCTTGGCTTGTTTTTTTGTGGCAACAAAGAGTATCCGGCGACCGGATTTTGCAATTTGTTTGATGGCCTTTTGTGCTTCCTGAAGCTTGGCTTCGGTTTTATAAAGGTCAATGATGTGAATGCCGTTGCGCTCCATGAAAATATAAGGAGCCATGTTTGGATTCCACTTGCGCCGGAGGTGGCCAAAATGAACACCTGCATCAAGCAAATCCTGAAAACTTACTTTTGTCATCTCTTTTAATTTAATTGTTTACATTCTCTAAATCAACCGTCAAATAGTCCCGTGGGAGTTTTGACGGTTTGGATACTAAACACGTTCCGGTGTAATTGAAATTAACGTTTACTGAACTGGAATTTCTTGCGTGCTTTGGGTTGTCCCGGTTTTTTACGTTCAACCATCCGGGGGTCTCTTCTGAGCAAACCGTTTTCTTTCAGAACAGGGCGAAATTCGGGGTTAATCTTGAGCAGGGCGCGCGAAATTGCCAGACGGAGCGCTTCTGCCTGTCCGGTGATGCCGCCTCCTTTGAGGTTTACTTTGATATCGTATTTCCCCATGTTATCGGTAAGCTGAAGCGGCTGCTCCACTACGTAATGAAGTGTTTCCACAGGGAAAAATTCTTTGTAATTACGTTTGTTTATAACAATGTCGCCTTTACCTTCTTTTAAATAAATTCTTGCGATAGCGGTTTTCCTTCTGCCGATAGTGTGAATTACGTCCATTGCAGTTTATCTGATTTCGTTAATATTAATTTTCCGGGGTTTTTGAGCTTCGTGGTTGTGCTCGCTCCCGGCATATACTTTCAAATTACGGAACAATTCGGCGCCCAGTTTGTTTTTAGGCAGCATTCCCTTGATGGCTTTTTCAACCATTGCGGTCGGCTTTTTCTTCATCATCTCACGGGCTGTTGTAAAACGTTGACCACCCGGATATCCCGTGTGACGTACATACACCTTGTTATCCCATTTGTTGCCGGTAAGCCTGATCTTGTCAGCATTTATAATGATCACATTGTCACCGCAATCTACATGCGGTGTAAAATTGGTTTTATTTTTTCCGCGAAGTATTTTCGCAGCCGCTGATGCCAGCCGGCCCAATACCTGGTTCTCTGCATCAATCAAAACCCACCCTTTGTTGACTGTGTTTTTGTTTGCACTCACCGTCTTGTAACTCAAAGTATTCATCTATCTATTTGTTTCTTAAGCAGTTTTCTAAATTGCCCTGAAAATTGGGCTGCAAAAATAGAAACTTTTTTTGATTTGCCAATGACATACTTATAAAAATTATAAAATGTTTTATTCGAAAATCCTTGTTAGCTTTGCCGTCCCGATCCTGTTTCTGTTATGGCAACCATTGAAATAAAAAATATTACCAAGCTTTACGGTACTCAAAAAGCGCTCGATGATGTGAACCTGAGTATTGACAAAGGTGAAGTTGTAGGATTACTCGGCCCTAACGGCGCGGGCAAATCCACCCTGATGAAAATCATAACTTCTTTTATACCGCCTACCTCGGGGACAATTCTGGTTAATGGGTTTGACGTTCGGGAAGATTCTTTAAAAACAAGACGGCTGATCGGTTATCTGCCCGAAAACAATCCGCTTTACCTTGACATGTATGTGAAGGAATATCTTCATTTTGTCCTCGGTATTTACCATCACGATAAGAATAAAGAGACGGTTGTTAAAGACAT
>JAADID010000019.1 GCA_013151505.1 Chlorobiota bacterium
GCGGGTATAACATTGCTCAAGAGAATCAAGCAGCAGGATAAATACCTACCCATGCTGCTTCAGTCGTCAGACCCGGAAAACCGTGCAAAGGCCAAGGCTTTGAGGGTTGGGTATATCGACAAAAACTCAAAAAGCCTGAATTACGAACTCCGGGAGTTTATCAAGGAGTATTTTGCCTTTGGCGATTTTGTTTTCAAGGACCCCGAAACGGGAAAGGAAGTTGCCCGGGCAAAAGACCTGAAAGACCTTCAGGAAAAGATATACCAGATTCCGGAAAAGTCGCTGCAATATCACATCCGGAGAAATCATATTTCAAAATGGCTGAGGGCAAGGGCGTTGTTTCCCATCGCCGCTTTGTTCAAATCATTTACTCCTGATGATTTTAAAGACAGCAACGAGGTAAAAGCTTTCATCTTCAACACGATTGCCAATTTCAGGATGAATGTGGCCCGCGGTGTCATTGCCCAGTTCAACAGGGAATCGTTTGATGAGTATTTTACCATTTCACGAATTGGCGAAGGATCCATCGGCGGAAAAGCACGCGGCCTGGCATTTCTCGACTCACTGATCAAACGAAATTACCTTTACAACCGTTTTGAGGGTGTGGAAATAGCCATTCCCAAATCGGTAGTGATCGGGACTGATCTTTTTGACGAATTCATGGAGATGAACCAATTGTACACTGTGGCTTTGTCGGAAGAGAACAGTGACCAGAAAATCCTGGATTATTTTCTGAAGGCCCCTTTGCCGGACAGACTGCTGGAAGACCTTCAGACCATTGCTTTTTCCGTTAATGACCCTGTTGCCATCCGTTCCTCAAGCTTGCTTGAAGATTCACATTATCAGCCTTTTGCCGGTATTTACAATACCTACATGGTGCCTTTTCTGAAAAACGACCGGCAAAGAGTTTTTGAGATGATTCAGCAGGCGGTCAAAGGCGTGTATGCTTCCTGCTTTTTTGAAGACAGCAAAGCATATATGAAAGCCACTTCCAATGTGATTGACGAGGAAAAAATGGCCATCGTCATGCAGACGGTTTGCGGCTCACAATATGGTGACCGGTATTACCCGACCGTATCGGGTGTGGCCAGGTCGGTGGATTTTTATCCCATTCCGCCCGAGAAGCCGGAGGATGGAACGGCCAGCATAGCGCTGGGGCTTGGAAAATATATCGTGGACGGCGGACTTGCTCTCCGGTTTTCTCCCAGCTACCCGAAAAGGGTACTGCAAACCTCCAATCCGGATATGGCTTTAAAAGAAACACAGAAATACTTTTTTGCGCTCGACCTTAACCCGGATCATTTTTCGGTAAATGCAGACGATGCGACTTCCTTGTTAAAACTGCGGATTCGCGAGGCGGAAAAAGACGGCGCCCTGCAGATGATCTCCTCAACTTATGACCTGCATAACAATGTCCTCCGCGACGGATACAATCATGAGGGAAAAAAACTGATCACATTTTCAAATATTCTCAAACACAACACTTTTCCGCTTGCCCCGATATTGAAGAAAGTGTTGAAACTGGGCGAAAAGGAAATGGGCTATCCGGTCGAGATCGAGTTTGCCGTTGACCTGAATTCAAAACGGGATGATAAATACATGTTCTTCCTGTTGCAGATCAGGCCCATCTCGTCACCCGAAGAAAGTGTCAATCTTAACCTTAAAGACATCAAGCGGGAGGACACTATTCTCATTTCGAACTCCGCAATGGGCAACGGCATTATCAATGATATAAAGGATGTTGTGTATATCCGGCCCCAAAATTTTAATGCTTCCCGGAACAAGGAAACGGTGGAAATGATTGGCAACCTGAACAATGAATTTTTAAAGGAAGACAAAAATTATATCCTGATCGGCCCCGGACGCTGGGGTTCGGCTGACCCGTGGCTGGGCATTCCGGTGAAATGGCCGCAAATTTCGGCAGCGCGGCTGATCATTGAATCGGGACTGGAGAACTACCGCATTGACCCCAGCCAGGGAACGCACTTTTTCCAGAACCTGACTTCATTCAGGGTCGGTTATTTCACCATCAACCCGTTCATCAATGACGGCTATTAC
Source organism: Chlorobiota bacterium (assembly GCA_013151505.1). Taxonomy (GTDB): domain Bacteria; phylum Bacteroidota; class Bacteroidia; order Bacteroidales; family F082; genus JAADID01. The sequence goes on from JAADID010000019.1 coordinate 2,059, forward strand.
GACCTCGATTTTCTGGATAAACAACCGGCTGTTTTTGAAAATAAAGTGGTCAGGCATGTACGGTTTGAAAAACCACTGAAGATCATGATTGACGGAAAAGAAAACCTGGGTGTGGTGCTGAAACCGGGTGTTGAGGAAGAGGAAAAACAACCGGAATTTTTATCTTCGGGGATGGAATGAAACCGTTATTTTTTTATCAACTTTCCTGACGAAAAATAATTTCCACTGATAATCTTATAAAAATATATACCGGGAGATAAATAACTGCAATTTAAATTTACTTTTTTCTGATTTCCTTTATAGACCATAACTTGTTTTCCATCTATACTAAATAATCGGAACTCCCAATTTATCATCAAAGGATTTTCCCATTTAATATAAAACATATCACCAGCAGGAACTGGAAATATTCTGTAACTTTTATCCGGGTGTTTTTCCGGATACTTTGTAGAAAGCAAAATATCATCATCGGTTATTTTACCCACGGTATCCCCGTCTTTAACATATCCTTGCAGATAATAAATGTTTTCGCCCTCCCACCATTCATACCGGTAATGTGTAACTCCAAGTGATTCCGTAGCCGTGATCCCATGTAAGCCGTAAGTATCCCACTCATATTGTGTATGAATCCTCACGAGACTGTCAGACCCCAATTTCTCAAAATAAAACAGTTTCCCGTTTTCCTGGTTCATGGTTAATCCCATTCTTTTGGTTCGTAGATCCCTGCTGTTTTTGCCAACTGTTATTGTTGTATAAACGTGTCCGTCCGCCGATTCATTATGATAACAATCAGGCATTCTTAAAAATTCATTCGGATAACGGTTTGAGAAATGGAATGCATTGTAATTATAATTTTGGTTACGAACAAATGTAAGGACATAAGTATAAGTCTCATGATTAAAATAGTTAAAAACAGAACCTTTTTTTATACCTTCAACTACATAATGAAACGAACTGTCATCAACTTCTTTTGATATGATAGTGTATTTTTCAATTTTGGTTTCTTCTTCACCCATGCTTGGATCTCTGCTGTAATGATAATATTGAAAAACGTCGTCAATATTAAAATCGTAAAAATCCCAAAAGTCGGCTATTTGCTCACCGAGTGTGTCATTTTGTAATCCTGACAAAACATATTTCCCGGTGTCTGAAAAGTCGGGGAATTCGATGATCCCGAAATTTTTGGAAAGTTTGATGAATTTTTCCAGGGAAACCCCGTTCTTTTCCAATTTTATTGTTTTTACGGAATCGGAAATGTTAAAAGTCTCCGTTTCAATAATTGTATCTACTGTAGCAATAAGACCATCATCACTATTAAAAAACCATGTATCTCCAATTTTTGCTTTGGATTTAATTACGAATGACCAGGGATTGGCGAATTTGAAAACACCATCTCCTTTAATAAACATGGTTTTCTGCAGGAATTGTCCTGAATTTTTAATAAAATAATCCGGGTTATCATGACTTTGTAACACAACCTTGTTGAATATTATCGCTGTATCAAAAGAAATAATAGTGTCAGTAATCCAGATTGTATTGGTTATCGCATTCGCCCCACTGTGTTTATAATTCATGATTTTGTCTTTCAAAACCGGGTTCCAGTTTTGAGCAGATGCGTTGACGGTTAAAAAGCATAAAAAAACAAAATAATATTTTTTCATGGGACTGGTTTCCACAAAGATAATACAAAACAGAGGGTTTGTCAAGAAAGTTGCACTTGACAATAAAAATATTGTTAAACTTTTTTGACAATGCACTTATTGTTATTATCAGATTTGCGAACGAAAAGCCGGCAACGGCCCCGAGCTACAGGAAACGATTGAACAGATCAGGGATTACATTCTAAAAAGACAGGAATTTTATTACGGAAAGTCATAGTTTATACCGGTTGTGTATTATTGTTCAACAAATTCGCCGTCAGACACGAATGAACCGGCAAAACCCCCAGCACATCTCCCGGTTTGAAATGAGTAATATAGTTTTCAGGCATTTTCACGATCCCGTGTTCCTGGCTGATGGAGGAGACATAAGCGCCGGGGATGGGTTCTCCCCATTCATTACCGTTCAGCCGGACAACCAGCCCAAATGACTTTTTACCGTTTGTCTCAACATATTCTTTGGAAAGATGAACAGCTCCCCCATAAATGATCAGCTCTTGTCTTTCGGGATAAACCGATACCACCGGACAGGCCACGGCCACAGCAATGTCATCAAGCGAGCAGGAGCCGAGCTGATACTGCATCACATCGTAATACACAAAGTTACCCGGTCTGACCTCGTCAAAGGTGCTCAAATCATCAGCTATACTGCAGGAAGGTGTGTCGCCATAAGAGGTAATGATATCCGGGAACCGGCTGATATATCTTTCTTTCAGTGTTTTCATCATTCCTGCAGTCTCGTCCATGATGCCCAGTATTTCCTCACGGCTTTTTGCCGAATAGGTATTTCCTGCATGGGTCAGAAACCCTTTGAACTCAAGGTGAACCGAACTTTCACAAATTTCCGTGATTTTATCCGTCTCATCAACTTGTTCCGGAGATAAACCAGAGCGATGAT